>NZ_JAAQOK010000042.1:0-41775 GCF_011683705.1 Enterobacter sp. 725m/11
GGTATTGAGAGGCCAGACGTTGGCACCGAGGCGGCGCATCGGGAATTCCGCTGCGCTATTGCCAGCATGTCCAAACACAACGTGGGACTGAATGGCGAGGATGTTCTTCATCTTTTTCTTACCAAACCCTGAACAAACAAAAAGGGCGTGGTTTCCCACGCCCCTCGAGACTTTTACTTACTTCCAGCAGACCAGACAGTAGTTTTTCTTACCGCGGCGCAGTAGCGTGTAGCGGCCATACAGACGATCGCTGTCAACGAAGGTGTATTCCGGATCAGCCTGCTTTTCACCGTTGATGGTGATAGCGTTGGAGGCGATGGTTTTACGCGCCTGACCACGGGAAGGCTGGAGCTCAGAGTCCACCAGCGCCTGCATCAGGTCAGCTCCTTTTTCCATCTCAACCATCGGCACGCCGTCCTGCGCCAGCTGTTCGAAGTCCGCTTCGCTCAGATCGCTCAGCGTACCGTTGAACAGGCTTGCGGTGATGCGTTTTGCCGCGGCCAGGCCCTCTTCACCATGAACCAGTTTGGTCACTTCGTCCGCCAGCACGTACTGGGCACGCGGCGCTTTACCGCTGTTCTTATCTTCCTCTTCCAGCGCATTGATCTCTGCAATGTCCATGAAGGTGAAGAACTTCAGGAAGCGGTAAACATCGGCATCCGCCGTGTTGATCCAGAACTGATAGAATTTGTACGGGCTGGTTTTCTTCGGATCGAGCCACACCGCGCCGCCTTCGGTTTTACCGAATTTGGTGCCGTCAGCTTTGGTGATCAGTGGAACGGTCAGGCCGAAGACCTGGTTCTGATGCAGACGACGGGTCAGGTCGATACCGGAGGTGATGTTCCCCCACTGGTCAGAGCCGCCGATCTGCAGAGAGACGCCGTGCAGCTTGTTCAGGCAGGCAAAGTCATAGCCCTGCAGCAGGTTGTAGGAGAACTCGGTAAAGGAGATACCCTGATCGTCACGGTTCAGACGCTGCTTGACCGCTTCTTTGTTAATCATCTGGTTAACAGAGAAGTGCTTGCCGATGTCACGCAGGAAGGTCAGCACGTTCATGCCGCCAAACCAGTCGTAGTTGTTAGCAGCAATGGCAGAGTTATCACCACAGTTGAAGTCGAGGAACGGTGCAACCTGTTTGCGGATCTTATCCACCCACTCCTGCACGGTATCTTCGGTGTTCAGCTTACGCTCCGCGGCTTTAAAGCTCGGGTCACCAATCAGACCGGTCGCGCCGCCCACCAGGGCAACAGGCTTATGGCCCGCCATCTGGAAGCGTTTCAGGCATAACAATGGAACAAGATGCCCCAAATGCAAGCTGTCAGCGGTGGGATCGAAGCCGCAATAGAGCGCGATCGGGCCTTGCGCCAGTCGCTCTGCTAACGCTTCCTCGTCCGTCACCTGGGCCACGAGGCCCCGCTCTTGCAATTGTTTAATCAAGTTACTGCTTGCCATCAAATTCTCCATGTATAAACGACTGCACCTTTGCCGGTACACGACTTTTCGCCTGATGCGAAAGGACCATAGAATAAAGCGCAAGCGCGGTGTGCGCTAGCGCTTAAATCAACAAATTTCGGGGATTACGGGGCCAGTCTGTCGATTTTCCAGCCGCCATTCTCGCGCTGGTATAAAAAGCGGTCATGCAGGCGATGCTCACCGCCCTGCCAGAATTCCATCTGCTCAATCGGAATGCGGAAGCCGCCCCAGAAGCTCGGCAGCGGAATTTCCCCCTGCTGGAACTTCTGTTTCAGCTCCAGGAATTTACTTTCCAGCACGCCGCGGGCAGAGATCCGGCTGGACTGTTTTGATACCCAGGCGCCAATCTGGCTGTCGCGCGGGCGGCTGTGGAAATACTTCACCACCTCAAGGGTCGAGAGACGTTCCGCTTTCCCGGTGACCATCACCTGACGTTCAAGCATATGCCACGGGAACAGCAGGCTGATGCGCGGGTTGTTTTCTAAGTGGTGCGCCTTGCGGCTGCCCAGATTGGTATAGAACACCAGCCCTTTCTCGTCGTAATGCTTAAGCAAGACGATGCGCTGATACGGTTGACCGTTTTCATCTACCGTCGCGACGACCATGGCCGTTGGGTCGGCCAGCTTCGCGTCGCAGGCCTGTTTCAGCCAGCGCTCAAAAAGCACGAGGGGTTCAGCGGGAAGATCCTGGCGACGCAGGCCGCCTTTGGTGTATTCACGGCGCAGATGCGCAATTTGCTGCAGTTCGTCGTTATCTGACATGGCGTTAGCTGATCTTGAGATTGGGTGGCGCTATTGTGCGCCGCCCCTGTAAAAATCTCAACGCTTCGGATTTTCAAGCTGGCAGTTGTTCAGCACAATGCGGTCTCGTTTGTAGACCGTGGCGCTGTCGCCTTTCGACCAGAAGACATAGATGCCGTCCGAATAACGCGCCCCGGAGGCCGAGATACCCTGCTTAAGGGTTAGCAGCTTGTTATCGTATACGAAGCTGGCTTCCTGACGCGGGTTATTCAGCTTCACGGTCAGCGGTTTTTCATCGCAGCGATACTCCAGCGTATCGGTATGCATGCGCTCAAGGAACTGGTTATAGACGCTGCATCCTGACAGCAATAAAGGCGCGGCAATAAGAAGAAGTTTTTTCATGGGCGTATTCCGAAGACTTTACTGGTCCTGGAGGGCATGGCTGCCCCCCTGTTTTATTCCATTCTAACGACGAGGCGCCGCGCTGAATTTCAGTTAACTCTGATTATGACGAGGATTTGCAGGGAAAATCGCCCCGAGGACGCTGGCCTCGCGCGCGCCGGTTACCGACGGCAAATTCCCTGGCAGCCCTGCGATAGTGCGCCAGGCAAGCCAGGCGAAAGCCAGCGCTTCCATATCATCCCCGCTGATGCCGGCCTCGTCCGTCGTTGTCACCTCGGTGCCCGGCAGCAGCCCGGCAAGACGCGCCATCACCAGCGGGTTTCGGCTTCCCCCGCCGCACACCAGCAGGCGTTCGCAGCCGCCGCTGAGCAGCACTTGCTCAGAGATCGACACGGCCGTTAATTCGGCAAGCGTCGCCTGGACATCCTGCGGGGCAAGTGCCGGGAACAGCGCAAGCTGGCGCTCGAGCCAGCCAAAGTTGAAGTATTCTCGTCCCGTGCTTTTCGGCGCCGGTAAGGCAAAATAAGGGTCGCTGAGCATGGACTGCAGCAGCGGGAGAACCACTTTACCCTCGCTCGCCCACTCGGCGTTTTTATCATACGGTTGACCGCACTGCCGCCAGATCCAGGCATCCATTAACATATTCCCCGGGCCGGTATCGTAGCCGCGAACGGGCTGCCCCGGAATAAGCATCGAGAGGTTAGCAATCCCGCCTATGTTGAGCACCATGCGGCGTTCTGTAGGGTGCGCCAGCAACGCCTGATGGAAGGCAGGCACCAGCGGCGCGCCCTGGCCGCCAAGCGCAATATCGCGGCGACGAAAATCCCCGACGACCGTTACGCCCGTCTTCGCCACAATCTGGTTGTTATCGCCGATTTGCAACGTATGCGGCGCGTCGCCAGTCGGCTCATGCCAGACGGTTTGTCCGTGACACCCGATGGCGACCACATCCTGGGGACGAAGGTGTTCTTTTTGCATTAACGCCTGCACCGCATCCGCAAACAGCGCCCCCAGCCGAACATCAAGTTGACCAAGCTGGGAGAGGGTTAACTGCTGCCCCTGACAGATGCTCAGAATGTCCTCTTTCAGCGAAAGGGGGATTGGCCAGGTCAGGCTCGCCTGCTGTGCCACCATATGTTCGTCAATGGCGGCCAGAACGACATCTACCCCATCCAGACTGGTGCCCGACATCACACCAATGTAGCGACCCGATTTCATGCGCTTTCCTTACGTTGCGTGGGCTAAGGATATCCACTCAACCATAAACAGCGCTCCTTTGCCATCCGACGATAATATTTTTTAACAATGTCTTGCCGGTATGGCGAGTGGCTCCTGTTTATGTCTCGTTAAGTCAAATTCAAGTACAATTTTCTTATTGTTAGTGCAAAGATATGAACTATGGCTCTTTATGCCATATAATTTAGCCATAACGGATGCCTCCAGATGGGCGTTTTTGGTGAACAGGAGATTCAAATGATTGTACGTGTACTGGGCGTTTCGCTGATTGGTTTAACCCTGGCTGGCTGTGTGAACGACAGCTCGCTGTCTGGCGACGTTTACAGCGCTTCTGAAGCAAAACAGGTTCAGAGCGTGACTTACGGTACCGTTGTTAACGCCCGTCCTGTACAAATTCAGGGTGGTGATGAAAACAACGTGATGGGCGCAATCGGCGGTGCTGTACTGGGTGGTTTCCTGGGTAATACCGTGGGCGGCGGCACGGGCCGTTCTCTGGCAACCGCAGCGGGCGCTGTAGCGGGTGGTGTCGCGGGTCAGGGCGTTCAGGGCGCGATGAACAAAACCCAGGGTGTAGAGCTGGAAATTCGTAAAGACGACGGCAGCACCATTATGGTTGTTCAGAAGCAGGGCAACACCCGCTTCTCTGCGGGTCAACGCGTCGTGCTGGCGAGCAACGGCAGCCAGGTTACCGTTTCTCCGCGTTAATTAAAAATGGATGTGGTCATCAGGCCACATCCATTTACAATATATATCACCCTCACAAATATATTTACAGAATACATTCATCCCACGCATTATTAAACGCGCCATATATTGTTTCTGCGCAAAGTATTTAGCGTGCTAATTGATTAAACTCTTCGCAATCATCTCTTCATAATTATTTTAATTTGTAAAACTTTATATGCTTGCGAATAGTCGTTCTGTAAAAGGTCGTTATATCTCGTTCTGTTTCGGTTGCTTGGTCGTCATCGGAATATTACAGGCTTTATTTTCAAAACTGGTTGACTGGGTTCCGTCCTTTTCGCCTCTTTTGTTCCCCACACTCACCATTTTTTTACTCGTGTTTCACCTGTTTATTGCCTGTTTTATGGCAATGAAATACTGGTGTGATAAGCGGCGGCTCTATCTGATTGCCATCTCATTTGCCTTTGCCGGTTCGGCCTTGCTGATGGTCGGAACATTGACCAGCTTTCCGGCGTGGCTGGATCTCTATCAATTCAACGTTGTGAACTACAACGATGCGATGATCTACTATATGTTCCGCCACCTCTTAATGGCGGTGCTGATGATCGTTTCGGCATTACTTTATCCCACGCGCAATCTGCCCCTTTCACGGCTGGCGCATATCATCATCGTTAGCGGTTCATTTCTTTTTACCGCATGTATGGTGATTCTGGCCTGGATGTATTCCAGCCATTCCCCGTTTTTATCCCTCGATCTGGTTGATAATGAAACACGGCAGTTTATGGTTCTCTGGAGCCACAGCATTAATATTTCATTAATCGTTCTCTGGGTCGTGACACTAGCCACGCTGATGTTTATTACGCGCGTGCGTAATCTGTTCTGGGTAGGCGGTAATTTTTTGTGTGTCTGCTATGTCGTCACGCTCTCTATGCTGTTGGTAGGCGGACATGCAGAAGATATATCCTGGTATCGCGCCCGATTATTTGAAACCGTCGCGACGCTGATTATTATTTTTGTGCTGCTCTATGATGTCTTCAGGTTGTATCGTGACTCCCATTTGAAGTATCAGCAGTCGTATCAAAATTCGATTCGCGATCCGCTCACGCGCCTTTATAACCGCAGCTATTTTTATGAATCGTTAAACCAGGCGCTGGGCACCGCCAAACCCAGCCGCCCGGTTTCGGTTATCGTCAGCGATCTCGATCGTTTCAAGCGTATCAACGACAACTACGGTCACCTGCAGGGAGATAAAGTCCTGCAGTTTGTCGCCAATCTGCTTATGGACTCCGTACGTCCGCAGGATATCGCAGCGCGAATCGGCGGCGAAGAGTTTGTCCTGATGCTGGCAAACACCTCCGCAGAAGACGCATATCAGGTGGCGGAGCGCATTCGGTTGAAGCTAAGCGGTTTTGATAAAATTAGCAGCGAGGGTCAGTTACCAGAGCCGATTACCATCAGCATGGGGGTGTTTACGGCAACCTCTTCGTCGGTAAGCGCAGAAGCGTGCGTGGAAAGTGCCGATAAGGCGATGTATGAAGCGAAAGAGACGGGCCGTAACCGCGTCGTTGTCTTTAAGTAAAAACAAGGCCTTGCAGATGCAAGGCCCTATTGTCTGGTCAGTCGCGAGACTGTAGATCGTGAATGTTTTGCTCAAGGCGCGCAATGAGGCTGATGAGCATTTCCAGCTCCGTCGGTGAAACCCCTGAAAGGATTTCACCGCGCGTTTTGGTGATCACCGCTTCCATTTCAGTGATGATAGGCGCCGCTTTCTCCGTCAGTTTAATGCGCTTGGCGCGACGATCGCTGGCGCAGGTTTGCCGGGAGATCAGTCCCTTCTCTTCCAGCTGGTCAAGCGTGCGCACCAGCGACGGTTGCTCAATGCCTATCGCTTTAGCCAGTTGAATTTGCGACTGGTCGGGCGGCAGCTGATGAATGTTGTGCAACGTGACCCAATGCGTCTGCGTCAGTTCCAGAGGTTTCAGGCGATGGTCAATCAGAGCACGCCAGACGCGTACCAACCTTGCCAGATCAGAACCTAATGGCGATTCCAATTTCATCTCCTTATAATTAGCTTGCTAAGTTATTATACTGATTTTAGAATAGTGTGCAGCATTTGTATTGGCAAAACAAATGCAATACTGCATTCATCGGACTCAAAAGTATGACTTACACTGAATTATGATGCTTCTTCATACTCAGACAAGCCAACGCGGCATTCTGTTCACTGCAAAGGATTTCTGCCTGTGATCTTTTTTCATCGCTCAGAAGGTTTACCCCTTCAGGACCTGATCTTCGGTGCGTCAGTCTACTTTCCTCCCCTGTTTAAAGCCGTGCTGGTGGGCTTTGTTCTCTGGCTCATCGCGCATCGCCTGCTTCGCGACTGGATGTACTCCGGCGAAATCTGGCACCCCATGCTGATGGATCTCTCCCTGTTTGCCCTCTCCGTATGCCTGGGCCTTGCTGTTCTGATCGTGTGGTGAATATGCCTCTGAAAACGCTGAAGTACTTTTCCACCCTGTTCGTTCTTGTCCTCGCCCTGGCTGCTGGCTGGTGGTTGTGGAATTATTATATGCAGTCCCCCTGGACCCGTGACGGCAAAGTTCGCGCTGAGCAGGTCAGCATCACCCCCCAGGTCTCGGGAAGTATCACAACGCTGCTGGTTAAGGATAACCAGTACGTTAAAAAGGGAGAGGTGTTATTCCGCATCGACGACACCCCGTATCACATTGCGATTCTGAACGCCCAGGCGCAGCTGGCTAAAGCCCAGTCTGACCTTGCTAAGGCCAATAATGAGGCCAATCGCCGCCGTCACCTGTCGAAAAACTACATCTCCGCGGAAGATTTAGATACCGCCAATATCAACGTCAAGGCCATGCAGGCGAGCGTCAACGTGGCTGAGGCCGCGCTGAAGCAGGCGCAGTGGGAGTTAACCCAAACCGTGGTCACCGCCCCCGTCGACGGATGGGTGACCAACCTCTCCGCCCGGGTGGGAAATTATGCCTCCGCCGGTCAGCCGGTTTTTGCTCTCGTCGACAGCCACTCATTTTACGTCGTGGGCTATTTCGAGGAGACTAAGCTTCGTCATATCCATGAAGGCGCACCCGCCGCCATAACGCTGTATAGTGGCCCGCAAAAGTTACAGGGTCACGTTTCCAGCATTGGCCGCGCCATTTATGATCAAAGCGTTGAAACGGATTCCGGGCTGGTGCCGGACATCAAGCCGAACGTACCGTGGGTGCGCCTGGCTCAACGCGTGCCTGTGCGCGTGGAGTTTGACCGTTTACCCGAGGACATCACGCTGGTTTCCGGCACCACCTGCACTGTCTCTATCGGAACCCGTTAATGAAGCTGCAGGCGCTCTCCTGGCAAAACACGCCGTGGATGAAAGCGACGCGCCCCCAGTGGCGCTACGCGCTGCGTAACGGCATTGCCATGTGCCTGGCGCTGACTGTTGCCTATTATCTGAACCTGGATGAACCCTACTGGGCGATGACCTCCGCGGCGGTGGTAAGCTTCCCCACCGTTGGTGGGGTGATCAGCAAAAGCCTTGGCCGTATCGCAGGTAGCCTGCTGGGCGCCACCGCGGCGTTAATTATCGCGGGCCACACGCTGAACGATCCGTGGCTGTTCCTGCTGAGCATGGCGGCATGGCTGGGTTGCTGTACCTGGGCCTGCGCCCATTTCACCAATAACGTGGCCTATGCTTTCCAGCTGGCGGGCTATACCGCCGCCATTATCGCCTTCCCGGTCGTCAACGTGCTCGACACCACCGAGCTATGGGATATCGCACAGGCGCGCGTCTGCGAAGTCATTGTCGGGATCCTCTGCGGCGGATTTATGATGATGATCCTGCCCAGCACCTCTGACGGCACTGCGCTTATCACTGCGCTGAAAACCATGCATACCCGGCTGCTGGAACATGCGAGCCTGCTGTGGCAACCGGATACAAGCGATGACATCCGCCTCGCGCATGAAAAGGTTATCGGGCAGATCCTGACCATGAATCTGTTGCGAATTCAGGCGTTCTGGAGCCATTACCGTTTTCGCCGTCAGAACACGCTGCTTAACTATTTGCTGCACCAGCAGCTGCGCATGACCAGCGCTATCTCCAGCCTGCGCCGAATGCTGCTCAACTGGCCGACACCGCCAGAAAACACTCGCGCGGTAATCGAAACCCTGCTCGCGGCGCTCGCGCGACCGGATGCGGACATCTATACCGTCGCGAAGATTATCGCCCCGCTCGCCCCGGTGGATGAGTTTGATTATCGCCATCGCGCCTTCTGGCAGCGGCTGAATTACTTTTGTCGGCTATACCTGCGCAGCAGCCGCTGGATTAAGGCGGTTGAGAATGCTACCCCGGTCACGGAGTTCGCCGTTCCCGGCAGCCCGGCTCTCGCACGTCACACCGATTATCTGGAAGCGCTGTGGAGCGGTTTTCGCACCTTCAGCGCACTGATGCTGGTGGGGGCGTGGAGCATTACCACGCAGTGGGAGTCAGGTTCTGCGGCGTTAACGCTTGCCGCTATCAGCTGCGTGCTTTACTCCGTCGCGGCCTCGCCGTTTAACTCGCTTACGCTGCTGCTGCGAACGCTTGTTTTGCTATCACTGTTCAGTTTTGTGGTGAAGTTTGGCCTGATGGTGCAGATAAGCGATCTCTGGCAGTTTCTGCTGTTCCTGTTTCCGCTGTTAACTACGATGCAGCTCCTTAAGCTGCAAATGCCGAAACTGGCGGGTCTGTGGGGGCAGCTGATTGTCTTTATGGGCTCGTTTATCTCCGTGACGAATCCGCCTGTGTATGATTACGCCGCTTTTCTGAATGACAACCTGGCAAAGATCCTTGGCGTCGGGCTGGCGTGGCTGGCCTTCGCGGTGTTGCGTCCCGGCTCTGACGCACGCAAAAGCCGTCGACATATCCGTGAATTGCGCAGAGGGTTTGTCGACCAGCTCAGCCGCAAGCCGCATCTGCAAGAAAGCGAGTATGAATCGCTGGTTTATCACCACGTTAGCCAGTTAAATAACAGCCAGGACGCGCTGTCCCGACGCTGGCTGCTGCGCTGGGGGGTGGTGCTGTTGAACTGCTCGCACGTGGTCTGGCAACTTCGCGCATGGGAAACGCGCTCCGATCCGCTGTCGCAGGTACGTGATGTGTGTATCTCTCTGCTACGCGATGTGATGAGCGAGCGCGGCGTTCAGCAGCGGCCTCTGGAGGCCACGCTGGCTGAACTGCAGCGGATCTGCGACACCCTTGCCCGGCATCATCTTCCCGCAGCCCGCGATTTGGCCTCGATAATCTGGCGCCTGCACTGCTCGCTGTCGCAGCTGGAACAGGCGCCCCCGCCAGGAACGATTGGGGATCAGATTACGCCGCAGGCATAGCGCGCCCCGCCGCCGCCAAGCGGTTTAGGCTGATCGGACATGTTATCGCCGCCCACATGGATCATCAGCGCTTTGCCTTTGACCTCATCCAGCTTTTTCAGCCGCGGGGCCACGACCGGATCCGTGGCTTTACCGTCATTGTTTACCACCAGCACCGGCAAGTCGCCCAGGTGTCCCATACCTTCAGGCCCTTCATGTTTACCTGAATTCTGCGGGTCGAGGTGGCCCCCTGCTGCTTCCGCTGCCGACGGTTTACCCTCTTTCATGGCTGGCTGACAGCTCCCTTTGGCATGAACATGGAAGCCGTGTTCGCCCGGCGGGAGTGCTTTAAGATCGGGTGCGAATTCCAGCCCTTTATCGGTCTCGGTGATTTTCACCGTCCCGATGGACTGACCCACACCCTGTGAGGTGACGAGATTCATTTCTACTTCGTCGCTGGCTGCCTGCGCCCCTGCGCAAACAACCAGCGTGACCAATGCCAGAGTAAAACGCTTCATATGACCTCCGCTGGTTATTTTTTGCCCCTTAAGTGTATACCAGGGGCACAGATTTCACCGGAAAGTCACCTTCTTGCGGTTTAAGGCACGTCGTAACCCAGCGCGGCTTTGCGGATGCGGAACCACTGCTGGCGGGTCATCTGCAGCTCTTCGGCGGCCAGCGCGGAACGGACGCGTTCAATTTTCCCGGAGCCAATAATCGGCAGCGGTTTTGACGGCAGACGCAGGATCCAGGCGTAAACCACCTGCTCTATGCTCTGGGCGTTCAGCTCGCGGGCGATGGTTTCCAGCTCATTGCGCAGCGGCAGGAACGCATCATCATTAAACAGGCGTCCACCGCCGAGGCACGACCAGGCCATCGGGCGAATGCGCAGCTGCTGCAGCTGGTCGAGCGTACCATCCAGCAGCAGCGGCTGATGCACCGGGGAGATCTCAACCTGGTTAGTAGCGAGCGTAAACGGCAGACGAGACTGAAGCAGCGCAAACTGGGCCGGGGTAAAGTTGGAGACGCCGAAGTGACGCACCTTCCCGCTCTGATGCAGACTCAGGAAGGCTTCCGCCACCTCGTCGGCATCCATCAGCGGGTCCGGACGGTGAATCAGCAACAGGTCGATACGATCGGTTGCCAGATTGACCAGCGACTGCTCGGCGCTCTTGATGATATGGGCGCTGTCGGTGATGTAGTGGCCGAGGGCATGCTCCGGTTTGGCCGTGGTGGCAATACCGCATTTGGTAACGATCTCCATGCGCTCCCGGAGTGCCGGAACCAGCTTGAGCGCCTCGCCAAAGGCGGCTTCACACTGATAGCCACCGTAAATATCCGCATGATCGACGGTTGTTACCCCTAAATCGATATGCTCTTCAATAAAGCTTGCCAGCTGGAGGGGGGACATATTCCAGTCCATCAGGCGCCAGTAGCCCATCACAAAACGGGAGAATTCTGGCCCCTGGGGGGCAAGGGTAATACGCTGAACCATAACATTTTCCTCAAGGACGTGATGTCATGAGTATACGCAATTACCGCATTAAAACAGTGAAGGTTGCTGGGGTTCTTCGGTCTCAGAGGCTTTGTTTGCGCGGATTTTGCGCAGAAGTCGCTGTCTGCAGAGGCGCAGCACCTCTTGCTTTTGCGTGTCGCTGAAGTTTTGCCAGTTAAAACGCTCGTCACGGGTACGCATGCACCCGCGGCAATAACCGCGTTCATCTGACTGACAAATCCCCCGGCACGGGCTCTGGATGGGGAAAAACTCCAGTTGCTCTGCCACACTCACCTCCGGTTAACCTTTCTCACCTACAGTGAAGACGCTAAAAGCGCCGCGTGCAAGGGCTTTACCACAGTTTTGTGGCATTAAGGTTTCACTAATCTTCCCTCTTTATACTCGCCACATCATGACAATGACAGGTTTTACGATCGATGTGGTTAAGTAAAAAGTTACAATGTAACGACATAAAATTTACTCTGGGCTGTGCACTCTTTTTTACTCTGCTTAACGGGCTGTTTATACAGCGCAGCTGGGCCATTATTGCCCCTGCGCATCTGCACGATATTCTCTTCGCCGCATCCGTACCGGTGGTGCTGTTTTGTGGCTGGGTCATAGTATTTAGCCTGCTCAATATCCCGTATATCCGTAAGCCGCTGATGATCGTCTTAACTGTCGGGTGCGCTGCGGCAACTTACTTTATGTTTACCTACGGCGCGGTCATCGATCAGAACATGATTGTGAACGTGTTCGAAACTAATTCTCAGGAAGCCACCGCGCTGGTGACCCCGCAGATGATTCTGTGGATTGTCATAGCCGGTCTTGTTCCATCCCTGGTGCTGGCGCTGACCCGCATTCGTACCGGCAAATGGTGGTACGCCCTGCTGACGCGAGTTGCCGCGATGCTCGGTGCCCTGCTGGTGATTATTCTTATCGCCGCGGTGTTTTATAAAGATTACGCGTCGCTGTTCCGCAATAACAAAAGCATCGTCAAAATGGTCACTCCGGCGAACTACGTCAGCGCCGTGGTGAAATACAGCAAGATGCGCTGGTTTGCCGGCGATCAAACGCTGGTGCGGATTGGCGAAGATGCGCACAAAGGCGCGCTGATTACGGGTCAGCAGAAGAAAACCGTTCTGGTGCTGGTCATCGGCGAAGCGTCGCGCGCGGCGAACTACTCCCTCAATGGCTACGGGCGTGAAACCAACCCCGAGCTGAAAAAGCAGGATGTGATTAACTTCCCGCAGGCCTCCTCGTGCGGCACTGAAACCGCCGTATCCGTTCCGTGCATGTTCTCCGGTATGACGCGCAGCAAATACGATGCCGACCTGGCGCACCATCAGGAAGGGCTGCTCGACGTACTCAACCATGCGGGTATCAACCTCCTGTGGCGCGACAACGACGGTGGCTGTAAAGGTGCCTGCGATCGTATTCCCCATACCGACATGACGCAGTGGAAGCTGGATCAGTTCTGCAAAGACCAGTCCTGTATTGATGACGTGAATTTCTACCGCCTGGACAACGTGCTGGACGGTCTGAAGCAGGACACGGTGCTGGTTATCCACCTGATGGGCAGCCACGGCCCGGCGTACTATCGCCGTTACCCGGATAATTTCCGTAAATTCACCCCCACCTGCGACACCAACGAAATTCAGGATTGCGACCATCAGGCGCTGATGAACACCTATGACAATACCATCCTGTATACCGACAGCATGGTCAGCAAAACCATTGATGCGCTGAAAGCCCGTCAGGCGAACATGAACACCGCGCTGATTTACCTCTCGGATCACGGGGAATCGCTCGGTGAAAGCGGTATTTATCTGCACGGCACGCCGTACATGCTGGCGCCGGAGCAGCAGACGCACATTCCGTTTATGTTCTGGCTGTCCCCGGACTATGCGAAAAACTTTGGCATCAACGCGCAGTGTTTACGCGACCACGCAGCAAAAAATGCGGTTTCGCAGGACAATTTATTCTCGACGGTGCTGGGCATGATGGACGTTAAATCAAGCGTTTATCAGCAACAGCTGGACATTCTGAATGCGTGTCGCCGGTAACAGCGCTTGCATTAGACCGAACGGTCTATTAGAGTGAATCCATGAGCAGAAATACTGAACACGACACGCGCGAACATCTCCTGGCGACCGGCGAGCGGCTGTGCATGCACCGCGGCTTCACCGGTATGGGGTTGAGCGAGCTATTAAAAACCGCTGAGGTACCGAAAGGGTCGTTTTATCACTACTTTCGGTCCAAAGAGGCCTTTGGCGTGGCGATGCTGGAGCGGCACTATGCTGCTTACCACCAACGCCTCGCGACCCACTTCGCCACGGGGGAAGGTAACTATCGGGATCGTGTTTTGAACTACTACCAGGAAACGCTGAACCAGTTCTGTCAGCAGGGCATTATCAGCGGATGCCTGACGGTTAAACTCTCTGCCGAAGTGTGCGATCTCTCAGAAGATATGCGCACTGCAATGGATAAAGGCGCCAGCGGCGTTATCGCCCTGCTGGCGCAGGCGCTGGCGAAGGGGCGCGAAGAAAATACGCTCGCCTTCCCCGGGGATCCCTTAACGCAGGCTCAGGTGCTCTACTCCCTCTGGTTAGGCGCCAACCTGCAGGCTAAAATTTCTCGCAGTGCCGTGCCGCTCGAAAGCGCGCTGGCACATGTGATAAGTACGATTACTGCGCCTGGCGCTTAGCAGGCGTTTTTATTTACGTTATTACTAGTCGACTGGTCTACTCAGGAGTCGTTATGTCAGCTGAAAAATTATTTACCCCCTTAAAAGTGGGTGCCGTCACCGCGCCAAACCGCGTGTTTATGGCTCCGCTTACCCGTCTGCGCAGCATTGAGCCGGGTGATATCCCAACCCCACTGATGGGTGAATACTATCGTCAGCGCGCCAGCTCTGGCCTGATCATCACTGAAGCCACGCAAATTTCTGCTCAGGCCAAGGGATATGCGGGTGCGCCGGGGCTGCACAGCCCGGAGCAGATCGCCGCATGGCAGAAAATCACCGCGGGCGTTCACGCTGAAGACGGTCGCATTGCGGTCCAGCTGTGGCATACCGGTCGTATCTCCCACAGCAGCATTCAGCCTGGCGGTCAGGCGCCGGTTTCAGCGTCTGCCCTGAACGCGAACACCCGCACCTCCCTGCGCGATGAAAACGGTAACGCGATCCGCGTCGACACCTCTACGCCACGCGCGCTGGAGCTGGATGAGATCCCGGGTATCGTGAACGATTTCCGTCAGGCCGTGGCCAACGCCCGCGAAGCCGGTTTTGACCTGGTTGAGCTGCACTCCGCGCACGGTTACCTGCTGCACCAGTTCCTGTCACCGTCGTCTAACCATCGCACCGACCAGTACGGCGGCAGCGTCGAAAACCGCGCCCGCCTGGTGCTGGAAGTGGTTGACGCCGTTTGTCAGGAGTGGAGCCCGGATCGTATCGGTATCCGCGTCTCCCCAATCGGTACGTTCCAGAACGTCGACAACGGTCCGAATGAAGAAGCGGACGCGCTGTATCTGATTGAAGAGCTGGCGAAACGTGGCATTGCCTATCTGCACATGTCCGAGCCGGACTGGGCCGGCGGTAAGCCTTATTCGGAAGCCTTCCGTCAGAAAGTGCGCGAGCGCTTCCACGGGGTGATCATCGGTGCGGGTGCTTATACCCCTGAGAAAGCCGAAGATCTGATTAATAAAGGGCTGATCGACGCCGTGGCGTTTGGCCGCGACTATATTGCCAACCCGGATCTGGTTGCTCGACTGCAGCAGAAAGCGGCCCTGAACCCGCAGCGTCCTGAGAGCTTCTACGGCGGCGGCGCGGAAGGCTACACCGACTACCCTTCACTGTAATCTCGCCATTGTTCATTGATAGCGGCGACACTTCGCCGCTATACTAAAACATCGTTTCTGTTCAAAAAAATAGTCTATTCCATTGGTTAATGAGGAAATTATGCGCCTACTTCACACCATGCTGCGCGTTGGCGATCTGCAACGTTCTATCGATTTCTACACTAACGTCCTGGGCATGAAGCTGCTGCGCACCAGCGAAAACCCGGAATACAAATACTCGCTGGCGTTCGTGGGTTACGGCCCGGAAACGGATGAAGCGGTCATTGAACTGACCTACAACTGGGGCGTGGACAGCTATGAGCTGGGCACCGCCTACGGCCATATCGCGCTGGAAGTGGACAACGCGGCCGAGGCGTGTGAACGCATTCGCAGCAACGGCGGTAACGTCACGCGCGAAGCCGGCCCGGTAAAAGGCGGCACCACCGTTATTGCCTTTGTAGAAGATCCGGACGGTTACAAGATCGAGCTGATTGAAGCCAAAGACGCGGGTCGCGGTCTGGGCAACTGATCCCTCAGGGCGCAACATGCGCCCGTAGTTTTACTGCATCACCCTGCAAAATTTGCCATAATGCGCACTGCTTTTTCCCCTTGTAAGAGACCCTGATGTCCGATAACGCTCAATTTAGCGGTCTGTGCGACCGTTTTCGTGGTTTTTATCCCGTTGTCATTGATGTAGAAACAGCCGGATTTAACGCTAAAACCGATGCGCTGCTCGAAATTGCCGCCATCACGCTGAAGATGGATGAACAGGGCTGGCTTACACCGGACACCACGCTGCATTTCCACATTGAACCTTTCGAAGGGGCAAACTTACAGCCGGAGGCGCTGGCGTTTAACGGTATCGATCCGCATAACCCGCTGCGTGGTGCAGTCAGTGAATATGATGCGCTGCACGCCATATTTAAAATGGTGCGTAAAGGCATGAAAGAGAGCAACTGCAGCCGCGCCATCATGGTAGCCCATAACGCCACCTTCGATCACAGCTTTACCATGGCAGCAGCCGAACGCGCGTCGCTCAAACGCAACCCTTTCCACCCGTTCGTGACCTTCGACACCGCCGCGCTAAGCGGCCTGGCACTGGGACAAACGGTTTTATCCAAAGCCTGCATTACGGCGGGTATACCGTTTGACGGTACCCAGGCGCACTCCGCCTTATACGATACGGAGCGCACCGCAGAGCTGTTCTGTGAGATCGTCAACCGCTGGAAGCGTCTGGGCGGCTGGCCGCTGCCGATGGGCGACAGTGAAGAATAAAAAAAAGCGACCTCTTCAGGTCGCTTTTTTATTAACGCAGAAAATTATTCAGCGTCCGGCTCTTCCGTTTTGTACTTCGCCGCCGTCTCTTTGATCAGCTGCTGCAGTTCGCCGCGCTGATACATCTCAATCAGGATATCGCAGCCGCCCACCAGCTCGCCGTCTACCCACAGCTGCGGGAAGGTCGGCCAGTTAGCGTATTTTGGCAGCTCAGCGCGGATGTCCGGGTTCTGCAGGATATCAACGTAAGCAAAACGCTCACCACAGGCTGACAGCGCCTGAACCGCTTGCGCGGAGAAGCCGCAGCTTGGCAGCTTCGGAGAACCTTTCATATACAGCAGAATCGGGTTTTCAGCGATCTGGCGCTGGATTTTTTCAATAGTGGTGCTCATGTCTTGCTTCCTTTAACTTCTGTTACGGCAATAGTCTGACATTGTAGCGGGTCAGGCTGGCATCGGAAAATAACATTTTCGTCACGTTTATATATTTTACCCCGACTCCACAAAAGTTGCATTGCAAATGGTGTTTACCCCTCCGCCCGTCAGGGTTTTGCTTAGGGAGTGAACAATTGTGCGTCAGAACGATGAATTTTTTTGCACTTGCTAACGAAACACGTTTTTAGATTGAAAAATGCTATTAACTTCTCGGGTTTTTATGGATTAGAATCGACGGGCTTTGTAAATCACACGCGGGTATTATTGATGACCTGCATATATCAGGGGACTGCCCAGTGGCGCGGATAACTAAAATCTCGATCACGCTCTGTGCTTTACTGTTTACATCTCTCACGTTAACGCCAGCGGCAAACGCCTCTCAGCAGGCGCGGCAATCTGCTGTACAAAAAAGCCATCTGGTGAAAGCCACAGAACGTAAGAAAAAAACCAGCAGCAAGAACGACAAGAAAAAAACCACCGCTCAGACTAAACAAACCGCTTCCAGCAAGACGAAAACAAAATCTTCCCGCACTACCCGCACCGCCAAAAATAAAGCTTCGCAGACCGCCGCTAACCTCGTTACAGAAAAATGCATTACCCGTAAAGGCCATAAAGCAAAATGCACGAAGGTAACAAAGCTGGCGGATGTGCATAAAGTGCGTGTGCAAAAAGCGCAAAAAACCGCGATGAATAAACTGATGGGGCAGATTGGCAAACCTTATCGTTGGGGCGGCAGTTCGCCGCGTACCGGTTTCGACTGCAGCGGCCTCGTCTATTACGCTTATAAAGATCTGGTTAAATTCCGTATTCCACGTACCGCCAATGAGATGTATCACCTGCGCGATGCGTCACCGGTTAACCGGGGTGAGCTGGAAAACGGCGACCTGGTCTTCTTCCGCACGCAGGGTCGCGGTACGGCTGACCACGTGGGCGTCTACGTCGGCAACGGGAAATTCATCCAGTCTCCGCGCAGCGGTCAGGACATTCAGATCACCTCGCTCAGCGAAGATTACTGGGTACGTCATTACGTCGGCGCGCGTCGCGTCATGACGCCAAAAACCATTCGTTAATCCCTGCCCTGCCGCATCTGCGGCAGGGTAAGTTCCTCTTTTGCATACCCTTTCAATTTGCTATCCTGTCCTTGTTGTCTGTAGGGTTATTGGCAACACAAAATACAATAAGGAGAGAAGCAATGTCGTTCGAATTACCTGCACTACCGTATGCAAAAGACGCCCTGGCACCGCACATTTCAGCGGAAACCCTGGAATACCACTACGGCAAGCATCATCAGACGTACGTCACTAACCTGAACAACCTCATCAAGGGCACCGATTTTGAAGGCAAAACGCTGGAAGAGATCGTTCGCAGCTCAGAGGGTGGCGTTTTTAACAACGCGGCTCAGGTGTGGAACCACACTTTCTACTGGCACTGCCTGGCGCCGAATGCCGGTGGCGAACCTGCCGGTGAACTGGCAGCCGCCATCAACACCGCCTTTGGCAGCTTTGCAGAGTTTAAAGCGAAGTTTACCGATGCCGCCATCAAGAACTTCGGTTCTGGCTGGACGTGGCTGGTAAAAGAGGCGGATGGCAAACTGGCTATCGTGTCCACGTCTAACGCGGGCACCCCGCTGACCACCAGCGCTACGCCGCTGATGACAGTGGACGTGTGGGAACATGCTTACTACATTGATTACCGCAATGCGCGCCCGAACTACCTGGAGCACTTCTGGGCTCTGGTTAACTGGGACTTTGTCGCGAAGAACTTCGCCGCGTAAGAGACACGCAGAAGGGGTAACCCTTCTGCGTTTTTGCTTATTCAGCCGTGCAAACCGCTTCAGGCTGTTTACGGCCGGACATCATCACCAGCAGCAGGCCGAGCGCGGCAATAATCGCCCCCATCACTGGCACAAAACTGTACCCAAGACCGCCTGAAATCACGGCGCCTCCGGCGGCAGCACCCAGCGCATTGCCGAGGTTGAACGCCCCGATATTCACGGAAGACGAGAGACCCGGCGCCTCATGGGCGACACGCATCACGCGCATCTGCAGCGGCGGCACCACGGCAAAGGTGGCAGCGCCCCAGACAACCATCGCAATCGCCGCGCCGAATTCATTCTGCGCCAGCCACGGGATCGCGACCATAATGACAATCAGCAGGGTTAAAAAGCCCTTCAGCGTGCCGCTCACGGAACGGTCGGCAAATTTCCCGCCGAGATAGTTGCCAATCGAGAAGCCGACGCCAATCAGCACCAGCATCGCGGTAACAAAGAGTGGCGTTGCGTGGGTAATGTCGTGTAAGACCGGCGAAATATAGGTGTAGAGGGTAAACATCGCTCCTGCCCCCAGCACGGTGGTCAGCAGCGCGGAGAGTACCTGCGGGCGCATCAGCACCGACAGCTCTCTGCGTACATCAGGGCGTTCACCCGCACTGCCTTTTGGCAGGGAGAAGAATAACGCCACCATCGAGACCACGCCCAGTCCGGCCGTCGCCAGGAAGGACATCCGCCAGCCAATGACCTCGCCCAGCCAGGTTGCCGCAGGAACACCGCCGATGTTAGCGATGGTCAGCCCCATAAACATGGTCGCCACGGCGCTGGCCTGCTTGTGTTTTGGCACCACGCTTGCGGCCACGACCGAGCCCAGACCAAAGAAGGCACCGTGGTTGAGGCTGGTCAGAATGCGCGACAGCATCAGAGTGGTGTAATCCGGCGAAATGGCCGAAAGCACGTTGCCCAGGGTGAAAATCGCCATCAGGAAAATCAGCGCATTGCGGCGCGCACGGTGCGAAAGCAGAAGCGTCATCAGCGGCGCTCCTACCATCACGCCGATGGCGTAGGCGCTGATTAACATCCCGGCGGCCGGGATCGAGACGTCCACGCCCCGGGCGATAACGGGCAGTAACCCCATCGGGGAGAATTCAGTGGTGCCAATCCCAAAAGCGCCAATCGCCAGGGCCAGCAGGGGAAAATTGATTTTCATGCGTCAACTCCGGATGCCGTGTCATGTGGTGACACAGAACAAAGAAGCGGAAAGCATGACATCAATCACAAAAAATGAGAAGTTAACAAAATGGCAAAAGATTTTTGCCAGAGAAGTAACAATCGGAGCGTTCGGGAGGGAGAAGGCTCTCCCCCCGCGTAAATCAATGCAGCGCAGCCGTCAGGCCAGCCGCCACAATCAGCGCCAGCACAATAACGGTGGTGAACAGCGAAAACTTCAGATCGGAACTCATCAATTTTTCTCCTTTTAATCCCCCCACGAAAAGTGAGCTTGCTCATTTTTGCACAGTTTACGTCAAAAATCTTCCTGGATTTAAGCTGATAAACACTTTACCTCTTCCCCTTTTCATCAAGATAGGCCAAAATTCCACGCTAAATTTATTAGCGTACCGGCCATTGACCCCCTCCTGACGTCCCGTGTCGTTTTCCCGGCGTGCCGCAATTCAAAATTGCGTGATAAGGGTGAGAGAAGGCAAACGTTTACCTTCAAGTTTTTCAGGAGTTTAGGATATGGTCTGGAGTGACATTTAATGGCAACAATTAAAGACGTAGCAAAACGCGCAAACGTTTCCACTACAACCGTATCACATGTAATTAACAAAACCCGTTTTGTGGCGGAAGAGACGCGCAACGCCGTCTGGGCAGCGATCAAAGAGCTGCACTACTCGCCAAGCGCGGTTGCGCGCAGCCTCAAGGTTAATCACACCAAGTCTATTGGTCTGCTGGCGACCAGCAGCGAAGCAGCCTATTTTGCCGAGATCATTGAAGCGGTAGAAAAAAACTGCTTCCAGAAAGGCTATACCCTGATTCTCGGCAACGCCTGGAACAGCATTGAAAAACAGCGCGCCTACCTGTCGATGATGGCGCAAAAGCGCGTGGACGGCCTGCTGGTGATGTGTTCAGAGTACCCGGAATCCGTGCTGTCGATGCTGGAAGAGTATCGCCATATCCCTATGGTGGTGATGGACTGGGGCGAAGCGCGCGCCGACTTCACCGACTCCGTTATCGATAACGCCTTCGAAGGCGGTTACATGGCGGGCCGTTATCTGATCGAACGCGGCCACCGCGAGATTGGCGTGATCCCGGGTCCGCTGGAACGCAACACCGGCGCGGGCCGCCTGGCTGGTTTTATGAAAGCGATGGAAGAAGCGCTAATCACCGTGCCGGAAAACTGGATCGTGCAGGGCGACTTTGAGCCGGAATCAGGCTACCGCGCGATGCAGCAGATCGTCTCCCAGCCTCACCGTCCAACCGCCGTCTTCTGCGGGGGCGATATCATGGCGATGGGCGCCCTCTGTGCGGCCGACGAGCTGGGTCTGCGCGTACCGCAGGACATCTCCGTGATCGGGTATGACAACGTGCGCAACGCGCGCTTCTTCACGCCAGCGTTGACCACCATTCACCAGCCGAAAGATTCACTGGGTGAAACCGCCTTCAATATGCTGCTGGACAGGATCGTCAACAAGCGTGAAGAGTCGCAGTCCATTGAAGTTCACCCTCGCCTCATCGAACGCCGTTCCGTTGCGGATGGCCCGTTCCGCGACTACCGTCGTTAATTTCATTGCGGAGCCAGTCAGTCTGGCTCCCGCAGCCACTCCCGGTTAAGCGTTTCGCTGTCCCCCAGATAGTCCAGCAGCCAGGCCATCGCCGGCGAGACATCATTTTGTTGCCAGGTGAGGCAGCAGGCCGCATCCGGGAACGGATTCTCCAGCGTTAGCTCAACCCACTCACCGGTGTCGATTCGCGGACGTGCAAAATGGGCGGGCACCATGCCTACGCAGAGCCCGGCGCTGAGGCACGTCGCCGATGATCCCCAGTCAGGGGCGACAACCCGCCGCTGGTTGTCCAGCAGCCAGGTAATTCGCTTCGGCAGCGAGCGGGAGGTATCTTCCAGCACCAGCGACGGCCAGCTGCGCAGCGTATCGTCGCTCAGCGGCCCTTCCGTCGCCGCCAGCGGATGATCGCTTGCCACCACGCATTTCCAGCTCAGCATCCCCATATCGCGGAAGGCGTAACGTCCCCCGACCGGGATCGCCTGGGTCGCGCCAATCGCCATCTCTACCCTGCCGTCCGCCAGCGCATCCCAGACGCCGTTGAACACCTCCTGCGAGACCCGCAGTTCTACGTCAGAGAAATGTCGATAAAAATCGACAATCATCTGCCGGGTGCGCTCGGGCTTAACGATGTTATCCACCGCAATGGAAAGGTGCCCCCGCCAGCCGTTCGCGATCTGCTGGCACTGCTCGCGGGTGATCTGCATTTTTTTGATAACAGAACGCCCTTCCTTTAAAAACCACGCCCCTGCGGGCGTTAATTCCACATCACGATGCCGCCGTTCAAACAGCGGTACCGCCAGCCACTCCTCAAGCTGTCGCACCGTATAGCTGATGGCTGAAGGGACGCGGTGCAACTCCTGCGCCGCTCCGCTAAAGCTGCCGTTACGCGCGACAGCATCGACCACTTCAAGAGAATAATCTGACCACATTTTCTGCCTGCAAAAAATTTGAATGCACCCGCCAAATATTAGCGTTTCACAAGCGGCTTTGCACTCCCTACACTCAGCGCCAACGTATACCTGCCTCCTCAGGAGAATAAAACAGTGCAACCCAGGAAAGGTTTTTTAGTCTGGCTCGGCGGCTTAAGCGTGCTGGGCTTTTTGGCCACCGATATGTACCTGCCGGCGTTTGCCGCCATGCAGGAAGATTTGCAAACCCCTGCTGCCGCCATCAGCGCCAGCCTGAGCCTGTTCCTGGCCGGTTTTGCCTTCGCGCAGCTGCTCTGGGGACCGCTTTCGGATCGCTTTGGGCGTAAACCGGTGCTGCTGCTGGGGCTGGCCATTTTTGCCGTGGGCTGCCTGGGGATGCTATGGGTGCGCGATGCCACCTGGCTGCTGGTGCTGCGGTTTGTTCAGGCGGTCGGCGTCTGTGCCGCGGCCGTGACCTGGCAGGCGCTGGTCACCGATTACTATCCGGCGAACCGCACTAACCGTATTTTCGCCACCATCATGCCGCTGGTGGGGCTCTCTCCGGCCCTCGCCCCGCTGCTGGGCAGCTGGATCCTCGCGCACTTTGACTGGCAGGCCATCTTTGCCACGCTGTTTGCCATCACGCTGGTGCTGATGCTGCCGGCGTTCGCCCTCAAGCCCGCGCATAAAAAAGAGGCGCACGCAGACGCGAAGCCGATTACCTTCACCTCCCTGCTGAGCGCGAAAGCGTATCGCGGCAACGTTCTGATCTATGCCGCCTGCTCGGCGAGCTTCTTCGCGTGGCTGACCGGCTCGCCGTTTATTCTGCACGATATGGGCTATAGCCCGGCGGCCATTGGCCTGAGCTACGTTCCGCAGACCATCGCGTTTCTGGTGGGCGGGTACGGCTGTCGCGCGGCGCTGCAAAAATGGGAAGGCCAGCAGATGCTGCCGTGGCTGCTGGTGCTCTATGCGCTGAGCGTCATTGGCACCTGGGCCGTTGGGTTTATTCCGGGCGCGGGTCTGGCCGAAATATTGATTCCATTCTGCGTGATGGCCATCGCGAACGGGGCGATCTACCCTATCGTTGTGGCGCAGGCGCTGCGTCCGTTCCCGCAGGCGACAGGCCGTGCGGCTGCGCTGCAGAACACCCTGCAGCTGGGGCTGTGCTTCCTGGCAAGCCTGGTGGTCTCCGCGCTGATTGCCACGCCGCTGCTGACGACAACCAGCGTGATGCTGGCTACCGTTGCGCTGGCCGTCATAGGCTATCGCATGCAGGCTTCCGCGCAGGATGAGAGCACGCAGGTAGAAACCTCGCATGCCTAATCGCGCCAGAAACTATGTTAATTTTCAGTGATTAGGTTGCTAAGAATTTTCTATTGAATCACCAAATTTTGAGGCCTATACTAAATTTGGTTCGATTAAATACGATAAATATTATGTGTTAACGGGAGCCGGAGTGCTCCCGTTTTACCATGGAAGGCATTTCGGCAAGGGTTATCTCCCTTCCTCTGTTCTACGTCGGATACTAGCCTCGCGGTATTTACCGTGAGATTTCTCACAAACCAAAAAAGCGTCTACGCTGTTTTAAGGTTCTGATCACAGTAGGGTGATGGAGAAGCTATGAGTTCATCGTGTATAGAAGAAGTCAGCGTTCCGGACGATAACTGGTCCCGGATCGTCAGTGAACTGTTAGGTCGGGCAGGCATCACTATCAACGGATCATCCCCATCGGATCCTCAGGTTAAACATCCCGATTTTTTTAAACGCGTGTTGCGCGAGGGGTCGCTAGGCCTGGGGGAAAGCTATATGGACGGCTGGTGGGAATGCGAACGGCTGGATACTTTTTTCGCCAGCGTGCTGCGTGCGGGTCTGGAAAAACAGCTCCCCCGTAATCTTAAAGACACCCTGCGTGTCGCCTCTGCCCGTCTCTTTAACCTGCAAAGTAAAAAGCGTGCCTGGATCGTCGGCAAAGAGCATTACGATCTCGGCAACGATCTGTTCAGCCGTATGCTGGACCCCTTCATGCAATACTCCTGCGCCTACTGGAAAGAGGCGTCGACGCTTGAAGAGGCTCAGCAGTCCAAGCTGCGCCTGATTAGCGAGAAATTGCAGTTGCAGCCCGGTATGCGCGTGCTGGATATTGGCTGCGGCTGGGGCGGGCTGGCGTATTTTATGGCGAAGCACTACGGCGTCAGCGTGGTCGGCGTCACCATTTCCGCTGAACAGCAAAAAATGGCGCAGGAGCGGTGCCTGGGGCTTGATGTGGATATCCGCCTGCAGGATTACCGGGATCTGAACGAACAGTTTGACCGGGTCGTTTCCGTGGGCATGTTCGAGCACGTCGGGCCGAAAAATTACGACACCTATTTCGAGGTGGTGGACCGTAATCTGAAACCGGACGGTATTTTCCTGCTGCACACCATCGGCTCTAAGCGGACCGACAATAACGTTGACCCGTGGATCAACAAATACATCTTTCCGAATGGCTGTTTACCGTCCGTACGCCAGATTGCCAACGCCAGCGAATCCCATTTCGTGATGGAAGACTGGCATAACTTCGGCGCGGATTACGACACCACGTTAATGGCGTGGCATGCACGTTTTCAGGAAGCCTGGCCTGAAATTGCGGACAACTATTCTGAACGATTCAAGCGGATGTTTAGCTATTATCTGAATGCCTGCGCGGGGGCGTTTCGCGCGCGAGATATTCAGCTCTGGCAGGTTGTTTTTAGCCGTGGGATTGAACACGGCTTGCGGGTCGCACGCTAGAAAAATAACCCCGGTCAGCCGGGGTTATTTTTTATTCTTCTTCTACAGCTTTAATTATTGCGGCTTCTTTTGCGGCCAGCACGCGCTCAACGGTATCTACAACCGCCTGGGTTTGCGGATCGATTTCGATATTCACGCGATGCCCCAGTTTTTTCGAACCCAGCGTGGTGCGCTGCAGCGTCTCGGGAATTAAATGCACGCAAAAACGCGTCGGAGTAACTTCTCCCACCGTCAGACTAATCCCATCAATGCCAATAAACCCTTTATAGAGGATGTATTTCATTAATGACGGGTCCTGCACTTTAAACCAGATTTGACGGTTATTTTCTGATGTAACGATTTTCGCCACTTCGGCGGTGGTCATGATGTGCCCGGACATCAGATGGCCGCCAATCTCGTCGCTGAACTTCGCCGCGCGCTCAACGTTGACGGTGTCCCCCACCACAAGCTCGCCCAGGTTGGTAATACGCAGCGTCTCTTTCATTAAATCAAAGCTAATCTGGTTGCCATTAATTTCGGTGACGGTCAGGCAGCAGCCGTTATGGGCAACCGAGGCGCCGGTTTCGATGCCGTCGAGCATATATTCCGGCAGCTCTACAACATGAGTACGAAAATTAGGTTTTTCATCGATGGACACCACTTTGGCGGTGCCCTGCACAATACCAGTAAACATGCTTACAACTCCTGTTTTTTCCGGACGGTGGTGACACCGTTTAATCCCACCACAATAACAGTTGGAAAAACAGGTTGCCAGCGGAGCGCATTTTCTGGCGATTTTTTCACTAGATAAATAGCTAAAGCCCGCTACAATAGCTGGCACCCCCCTGCATTTTCTTCTTGCTGCCCGTTTCGGCGGCTTTTTTAGTCTCTCATATAACTACAAAATAAAGGTGTTCACGTGCAGAAGTACATGAATGAAGCGCGCCAGCTATTGGCACTGGCTATACCAGTGATCGTCGCGCAGGTGGCCCAGACCGCAATGGGATTTGTGGATACGGTAATGGCGGGTGGCTACAGCGCCACCGACATGGCGGCCGTTGCCATCGGCACGTCAATCTGGCTGCCGGCCATCCTGTTCGGCCACGGTCTGCTGCTCGCCCTCACCCCGGTTATCGCTCAGCTTAATGGCTCGGGTCGTCGCGAGCGTATTGCCCATCAGGTCCGCCAGGGTTTCTGGCTGGCAGGGTTTGTCTCCGTGCTGATTATGATCGTGCTCTGGAACGCGGGTCATATCATCCGCGCCATGCATAATATTGACCCGGCGCTGGCAGACAAAGCCGTGGGCTATCTGCGTGCCCTGCTCTGGGGTGCGCCCGGCTACCTCTTTTTCCAGGTCGCCCGTAACCAGTGTGAAGGGCTGGCGAAAACCAAGCCAGGCATGGTGATGGGCTTTATCGGCCTGCTGGTGAATATTCCGGTGAACTACATCTTTATCTACGGCCATTTCGGCATGCCGGAGCTGGGCGGCGTCGGCTGTGGCGTGGCGACGGCTGCCGTTTACTGGGTCATGTTCTTCTCGATGCTTACCTTTGTGAAGCGCGCCCGCTCCATGCGCGATATTCGTAACGAGAACAGATTCAGCACGCCGGACTGGAACATCATGACGCGCCTGGTGCAGCTGGGGCTGCCGATTGCCCTTGCGCTGTTCTTTGAGGTGACCCTATTTGCCGTGGTCGCCCTGCTGGTCTCCCCGCTGGGCATTGTGGACGTCGCCGGGCACCAGATTGCGCTCAACTTCAGCTCTCTGATGTTTGTTCTGCCCATGTCGCTGGCCGCGGCAGTGACGATCCGCGTGGGCTTCCGCCTGGGGCAAGGCTCGACGCTTGATGCGCAAACCGCCGCGCGCACCGGATTAGGCGTTGGCGTCTGCATGGCCATTTGCACGGCGCTTTTTACCGTGGCGCTGCGCGAGCAAATTGCCCTGCTCTATAACGATAATCCGGAGGTCGTCACGCTGGCATCGCACCTGATGCTGCTGGCCGCGATTTACCAGATTTCTGACTCCATTCAGGTGATTGGCAGCGGCGTATTGCGCGGCTATAAAGACACGCGTTCGATCTTCTTTATTACCTTTATCGCCTACTGGGTGCTGGGTCTGCCTACTGGCTACGTGTTGGCGCTGACCGATCTGGTCGTTGATCGCATGGGGCCGGCCGGATTCTGGATGGGCTTTATCATCGGACTGACGTCGGCGGCGATCATGATGATGATGCGCATGCGCTTCCTGCAGCGCCAGCCGTCAACGGTAATTTTGCAGCGCGCTGCGCGTTAACTACGCAGTAGCCGCCAGCTGGCGGCTACTTTCTCTTCACTTTGCGCGGTAATGAAGCAATCGCGTGAAATCAGAGAGAAAAATGCGTTTTCCCTCTTGCCTCCTTGATGCTGTGCCGCTAATATTCGTCCCCGTTGTCACCGACAACACGTTGCGTTCATAGCTCAGTTGGTTAGAGCACCACCTTGACATGGTGGGGGTCGTTGGTTCGAGTCCAATTGAACGCACCATTCTGCGTCCGTAGCTCAGTTGGTTAGAGCACCACCTTGACATGGTGGGGGTCGGTGGTTCGAGTCCACTCGGACGCACCATTTCAGTCCTGAAATGGTGCAAATTCTCTACTTTTACCCTGAATTTTCTTAATCGCTTATTTTCATCATTATTCTCCTGCTACGCTTTTCTTATGGAATGAATACAGGAAGCGCGTCAATGAAGAATATCGCGATTATCGGCTCCGGCCCCACAGGGATTTACACCTTTTATCATCTGCTTAATAACAGCACCCCGCTCTCCGTATCCGTCTTCGAACAGGCCGATGAAGCCGGCGTGGGCATGCCCTATAACGACGACAATAATTCCCGGCTGATGCTGGCGAACATTGCGAGCATAGAAATTCCGCCCATTTTTATGACCTACCTCGACTGGCTCAAGGAACAGAGCGACACCCATCTGGCGCGCTTTAAGGTTGATAAAGCCAGCCTGCATGACCGGCAGTTCCTGCCCAGACTCCTGTTGGGAGAGTATTTTCGCGACAGCTTGCGTTCAATCGTGAAAGAGGCAAAAAAGCTGGGGTTCCAGGTTACGGTCCATGAATCCGCGAAGGTAACGGACATCATCCCCTCGACAACCGGCGTAACGCTTTCCGTCAACGACACCACTTTGCCAGATCGGTTCGACCTGGCGGTTATCGCCACCGGCCACGTCTGGCCAGATGAGGAGGAAGCTACGCGCACGTTCTTCCCCAGCCCGTGGTCGGGGTTGATGGACGCCAGCATTCCCCCTTGTCGCGTGGGCATTATGGGAACGTCGTTGAGCGGTCTGGACGCGGCTATGGCGGTGGTAATGCAGCACGGTGAGTTTCGTGACGGTAAATTCCTCCTCGACAAGGGCAGTGAAGGGTTAAACATTACGCTGATGTCCCGCACGGGCATTCTGCCGGAAGCCGATTTTTACTGTCCAATCCCTTACGAACCGCTGTCGGTATTGACCGAATTTGTGGTTGAACACGAGATAGCCAAAGGATCGGACGGCCTGCTTGACCGCATATTTTCCCTGATGGTGAAAGAGCTCGAGCTCGCTGACCCGGCGTGGTGCGAGAAAATTTCTCTGCGTAACCAGGATGCCGACAGCCTTCGTGAGGCATGGTTTGAGGACCGTAAACGGCACGGGCCCTTTACCTGGGCGGAAGAGAACCTCAGCGAGGTTGAACGCAACAAACGCGAACGGCGCACCGTGGCCTGGCGCTATACCGTCCTTCGACTGCATGAGGTGGTTCAGGAGATTGTGCCCCACCTCAGCGAAGAGGACAGAGAGCGCTTTAAGCAGGGCCTCGCCCGCGTGTTTATCGACAACTATGCCGCCATTCCGCCGCAGTCTATCCGCAGGCTGCTTGCGCTTCGCGAGGCCGGCATCATTAGCGTGGCGGCGCTCGGCGATGATTACACGCTCGACGCTGGCAGCGATCGGACGGTAATTACCACCAAAGAGAGCGTTTATCGTTTCGACGTGTTTATTGACGCGCGCGGACAAAAGCCGCTCAAAACAAAGGATTTGCCTTTCCCGACGCTGCGTAAACAGCTGGCAGAGACGGGCGACGAGATACCCGACGTTGGCGAGGATTACACGCTTAAAGCGCCTGAAACGGTTCGCGGGCGCATTGCTTTCGGTGCTATACCGTGGCTGATGCACGATAGTCCCTTCGTTCAGGGGCTGGCGGAGTGTGCGGAGATTGCAGAGGCGATGGCGAAGGCGGCTGAAAAACCTGCCTCGGGGAGACGGCGTCGGTTACCGTACGTGGAGAACTGACAGGGCTTCCATGCCCTGCTATCGGTGATTACTCGAAGAAGACCTCCGGGTTTTCCGACAGCGATACGAACGTTTTGGTGTTCTTATCCAGTGCAAGGATTTTGCCGCTTTCAATGTCATACACCCAACCGTGCAGACGAAGCGAATTATTACGCAGGCCCACCGCGACGGACGGATGGGTCTTGATGTTGCTCAGCTGCGCAAACACGTTCTCCTGCACCATCGCATTCACTTTATCGATAGGCTTATCCCAGCTTTTCTTCTCTACCACGGCTTTCGCCGCGTCGGAATAGCGCAGCCAGTGCGATACGGCTGGCATTGGCTCCAGGTTGGCGTTATCGGCAATTGCCTTCATCGCGCCGCAGTTGGAGTGGCCGCAGATCACGATATCCGTCACGCCCAGCGCCACCACCGCGTACTCGATAGTTGCAGATACGCCGCCCGGCTCCGGCCCGAAAGGCGGGACAATGTTGCCAGCATTACGAATGACAAAAAGCTGTCCCGGCTCTTGCTGGGTGACCAGTTCAGGAACCAGACGGCTGTCGGAGCAGGAGATGAACAGCGCTTTGGGATTCTGGCTGGACGCTAAACTGCGAAAGAGCTCTTTACGTTGCGGGAAAATCTCTTTTTGAAAGCTGAGAAAACCTTCAATGATATGTTGCATAGCAATTTCTCTTTTATCTGTTTTCGTTTAGGTATGATCGCGATCACACTCGTAAAGTTTACCCACCGTACTTTACCTGAGACAAGCAATATATTTCTGGCCCGACCGCTGCACGATGTCGTCGGCGTTCGCCGGGATGTTTTGCCCTTCGAATGCGCCGTAAAGACGAGCGAACGATTTTCCCGCCAGGCGCCGGGTAACGTCCTCAACCGTACGGGCAGGCAGCGGGAGCATATTCGGGTAGCTCCACATAAAAGACACCGCATCTTTCCCCGGGGTGACCTGCAAAATATCCCCCGCCAGCAAAACGCCCTCGCCCTCCTGCCAGTGCAGCACCGTTCCGCCCGCAAAATGGCCGCCGAGACGTAGCAACGTGACGGACGGCCAAATCTCCAGCGCCTCCCCATCCCAGAAATGAATCGCCGGGCTGTTGCGCATCACCCATTCGCGGTCGCTGGCGTGCAGGTAGACTGGCGCATCGAAAGCCGCGGCCCACTCCTGCATCGTGGTGTAATAGTGCGGATGCGAAATCGCAATGGCGTGAAGGCCACCGAGCGCGGTGATGAGCGTTTGGGTTGCCGGGTCAAGGTTGGCAATGCAGTCCCAAAGAATATTGCCGTGCGGGGTGCGCAGAAGCAGCGCCCTCTGGTTAATCGCAAAAGCGGGAACCGTTTTGATACTGAACAGCGCGGGCTCCAGCTGCTGCCATTTACTCACGTGCGTGGCCGTCACCGTCGCGTAATCAATCCACGCCTGACCGCTGACCGGGACATACTGGCGTTCATCCTCGCAAATCGGACATCTCTCCGGCTTTCCATCATAGGAGGTACCGCAGGTTTTACAGAGTGTAATCATGAGCGCTCCTCGGTGATAAAGCACTGAGTATGGCAGGGATTATCCTTATGTGCTGCGAGGTACATTGCCGATGTTTTTTACCCTATACTGTGCCAGTATCAAAAACCGAACAGAGCAGGTGCAACATGGAAATTGATCTCGATAACTTAGTTTTTAACGGTCTGGATGAAGCGGAAGAGCGTAACGCGGAACGTCTGGACGACGCGGATAAAAAAGCGCAGGCGATTGTTGCCGACGACGACTGCGGTGATGCCTGCAAGATTTGATAAAAAAAGCACCGGTAAACCGGTGCTTTTTTTATATTACTTTTTCAGCCCGTCAATGGCCGCCTGAGCGCAGGCTTCATCAAGATGACCGCCCGGCGCGCCGCCGATGCCGATCGCCCCAATCACCTCATCGCCTTCTTTTACCGGCAGACCACCTGCCAGCAGCAGGTAGCCAGGAATATCACGCATGTTCTGTGCGCCCGCATTGCTCTGCGCCGCTTCCATCACTTTGCCTGACGCATTCTTTGCGCTGAGCGCCGTAAACGCTTTCATTTCGCTGGCTTTAACCGTGTGAGGACCGGCGTTATCCATACGCTGCACCGCTTTTACCACGCCCGCACGGTCAACCACCGTGACCGCGACCTGGTAATTTTTCGCTGCACAGGACTGAATGGCGGATGTTGCCAGTGCGTTAGCCTGCGTCAGAGAGAGATTTTTTTGGGTCAACGTCTCGGCCTGTGCGGCCAGGCTTACGCTACCTGCGACCAGTGCCGCAACCATCATGACTTTTTTCATCGCACTTCCTCGCGTGTTGTTAGACATCCCGGAGGTTACTTAACGGCGCGATGAAACGTAATTCGGTTGATTACGCACTCCACCTGGTAGTTATACGGATTGCAATTTATCGTACGCCCGGCTCGCCTGTACCAGACTGGTGACGCCGAGCTTGGCAAACGCCGCCGCACGGTGCGCTTCCACGGTTCTCGGGGAAAGATTCAGGCGTGCTGCCACCTCTTTATTACTGCACCCTTCCATCAGTACGGTCAGTACCTCGTGCTCCCGCGCGGTTAGCTGTTCAAAGCGTGCTTTGATCTGCGAAATATCCTGCCAGGTGGCAGACCGTCGCTGGCTCTCCTCAAAGGCCAGCCCAACCGTTTCGATGAGCTTATCGGCGTCTAACGGCTTGGTGAAAAACTCAAATACGCCGTTGCGAAACGCGCGACGGCAGGCGTCGATCGTTCCGTGTCCGGTCATGACAACGACCGGCAGCAGCGGCCACGGCCATTCGCCCTCTTCCAGCCACGCCAGCCCGCCTTTACCCGGCATGCGCATATCCAGCAGCAGACAGCCGACAAGCGACGATTCACCGCTCTGCGCCTGAGTAAAAGCCTCGACGCTCGCAAACGTCTTAACCTGCCAGCCCATCCCCGACAGTAAAAACGACAGGGATTCTCTGATGGACTCGTCGTCATCAATGAGCCAGACCACCTTATCCATGTTTTAACTCCTTTCCTGCTGCCAGCTGCAAGCGGATCTGCGCCCCACCCTGCGGGGCATTGTCCAGGGCGATCGAGCCGTTCATGCGCGTCATCAGCGTTTCCGTTAACGTCATTCCCAGCCCAATTCCGCCGGGGCGTCCGCTAAAGAATGGCATAAATGCGTTCTGCAGGGCATCCGGGCTAAACCCGGGCCCGCCGTCGGTCAGGGTAACCAGAATGCCCTTCTCATTTTTCTGACTGTCGATTCGCACCCAGCCGTCCGCGCTCTCCTGCTGCGCCTGAATCGCATTGCTGAGCAGATTATGCAGGATCTGCTCCAGCCAGAGTCGGTCCGCCATTACGGTCGTAGCATCCACAGCAAACGCATGAATAACCGCGATACGCCGGGATTTACGCTCGTGCTCCAGTAAATTCTCCACCTGCTGCCAGCACTGTACCAGATCGGTTTCGCGCAGGGTCACCTTTTCCTGTACCACATGCTCGCGAAACCGGGTCAGCAAGGCGCTGATACGCTGCGTTTGCAGCAGCGCGACCGCGAGCGCCTGCGACACGGCCTGCGGATTATCCTGCTGCTGTCGCTGCGCCCCCTGGATCCAGGTTTGCACGGCGGTCAGCGGCTGGTTGATTTCATGGACGATGCCCGCGGTGATCTCTCCCAGCGTGTTAAGCCTGGCGTGCTGATAATAGAGCGCACGCTGCTCAGCCTGCTGGCGCTGTTTGCGCTGCCAGAGCACGGTTCCCGCGCCCCCAATCACTATCCCCCATGTCAGAAACAGCAGCGGATACGCCAGCCAGGAGACCCTGAACCAGTCCGGATCTGCCGCGGCAGTGAGAATAAAGGGCTGAGTATGCTGCGGGAAGGTGCGCTGCCAGTGCCAGAAAGTGCCCGTTGACCGCGGACGATCGTCATTCGAAAGGTTCAGATGCAGCTCTGCAAAGCTATGGATCGGCGCAAGCAGCGCGCTTAAGTCGATCAGGATGCGGATCTGCCGCCACGGGTTGTATAACCAGTACTGAACGCCGCGAAAAGGCTCCACGCGGGCGGCGTCCAGCGCGCGACCGGTGGTTTTTTCCAGAGCCTTAATGTGGGGGAATTTTTTGCGTAACGCGGTGAGGTCTTCATCGCCGGTCAGAAGCGGAAGTACCGACTCGTTTTGCGTCAGCACGGCGCCGATCCCCGAATACAGCGCCGTAAACTCGCGATCGCGCTCCCAGAACTGGCGGCGTATCTGTTCCGCATACAGCAGCACGCCGCTTATCAGGCAGACCACCACCCACGCAGCGATGCTGCGCTTTATCATCTTTTTTATGCTCATCGCGTTAACTGGCCCGTCATTCAGGCTGTCGACATTACCAGTTAACGTTGATGAGAACAAAAAAACGCGGGCGTAATCAGACCTCCGGCGTTTTGCTAAAGCCGGTCAGCATCAGGATCAGGCTTTGCGGGGAAGACGCCGTCTCAAACTGGTAGTGATTTCCCTGACGATCGCCGCCGATGTACCACGAAATCTCGGTTTTCCCTTCTGCCAGCGCCTTGCGCACCGCTTTATCTACGTCCACCATCCGGTATTCGCGGGAGTGGTTAAGGTAAAGCACCGCATCCGAGCGGTAGTTACAGGCTGGCCGCGACTGCCAGCTCACGCTGGCCGGATCCCAGTCGTTGCTTGCCGGATAGAAGAAAATTTGATCCGCGCCGTTGGTTTCCACTTTCCCGCCATAAATCCGCACGCGGTATTTAAACTGCGAAGGATCCTGTCCGGCAGGCAGCGGGGGAATGTGAAACTTCACCAGCGACAGCGTTTCGCTGTTTTTGGTGCGCCCGCCGTTCTGCCAGTTATCCTGCACCAGCAGGACCTGGGGCTCTGGCTGGGTAAGCGCGGGCTCCAGGCTGCTGAGCCAGACGCTGGCCTTCGCTTTTGAATAACCATACGGAACGGTGGTGCCGCAGTCCAGACCGCGGTTCATGCACAGGTCGGTCATAAAGCGCGCGGCGTCTTCCGTCCAGCCGTTCATAAAATCAGCATGCGCCGTATACAGGCTCCCCCACCGCTCTTCACGCTCGTTGCCGTGCATGATGGGGTCGAGAGAAAGCTGCGCTTTGCTGGTATCAAGCGAGCTAATCGTCGGGAGCACGTACGCAATGTTCATGTTCACGGTGGGAATTTTCACCGGGAAGTCGGACGGGCACTGCCCTTTGGTGTCGTAGGTGGCGTTGGCCAGACCGTGAGCGGGCTTAAGATTTACCCCGTCCCAGCAGTTCGGAAACTGAATGCCAATATTAAACTGCACGGCATCGTTCGCCTTGCGTAAGCCGCAGACCTCACCCGTTTTGGTGGTGTAGCCCTTGCCGTTAGCGCACAGGAAGGTGATATGTGGATTCGGCGCGGTGCCGTGATGATCGCCCGCCAGCAGCGACAGCCCCGCCGGGAACGGGTGCAGCGGCCAGGCGTCGACGTTCGATGCCTGATAATAGGTTTTTTGATAGGCGGGTTTGACCACCGTTCCGTCAGGCAATTTCAGAGAGGGTGCCCAGTAGGCCGAGCTGTCTGCTTTGTTATCGCAGGTGGTCTTTTCATCTTTACGCAGCGATTCACGGCTGGAGAAGGCATCAGTTTGCACGTTGCCAAAAAAATCGTGCAGCATGGCCTCGTTGGGCATGCCGTGCATCATAATGGCATCGTCGCCGAGCGTGTGGGAGTAACCGCAGACGACGTGCGCCTGTGGCGCAGCGTGCGCCGCCTGCATGGCAATCAGTAGTGCGGTGGCAGAAAGTGCCGGGATTAATACTGTCCGTTTCATTATCATCTCCTTCTGAGAAAGGAGATATTGGTATCAAAACGGCCAGGGTTTACCGAGGATTTGCCCGCGTATTTTTCCGTTCATCCCTGCTTTACACGGATCACGCACAGCTCATTCCAGTACGTTTCGCGCGTGCGGCGAAGTTCAGCGTGACGTTTTATCATGGAACCACTCCGGGTCGATGTTAGCGACGTCCACGCCATACAGGCTGGCAACAGGCAGTATTGACTCCAGAACACGCTGCGCGCTGTTCTCCGCATTCGCTGGCCGGGTCGCAAAAAACCGCCGTAGCGTGCCGATCCATTTTTTCATTGCCTTTACCCCTCTCGCTTCACCAGCCCTGAGTTAAGCACGCGTTTCCTGGCCGCGGAAATATCAATTCCGGCAGTCGATGTGCAGGATGTGCAAATAGCTCCTTACATTTACCTGCCGGTAACATACTGTTCACTAATGCTTTTTTGTATAGAGCAAAGAACAATTTCTTATTTGGCGATAGCTTTTGCTTATGGGAGCGTAACGGTGCAAAACAAAAACAACGGGACGAACGATGACTATGGCAGCAAAGATGAAAAGGTTTAAAAAAGGGACGGCAGTTCTGGGATTACTGGCCGCCGGGAGCCTGTTTTCAGCGCAGGCGCTGGCCGATCGGCTGGAGGATATTAAGGCCGCGGGGGTGGTGAAAGTCGCCACGTTTGACGCCAACCCACCGTTTGGCTCAATTGATGCAAAAACGCACGAGATCGTGGGTTACGACGTGGACTTTGCCAAAGCACTGGCAAAATCACTCGGCGTGAAGCTTGAACTGGTTGCCACCAATCCGGCCAACCGCATTCCGCTGCTTCAGTCCGGTAAAGCAGACCTGATCGTAGCGGATATCACCATCACCCCGGAACGCGCGCAGGTGATTGATTTCTCCACCCCCTATTTCGTGACCGGACAACAGTTCCTGGTTCCCGCCAAATCGCCCGATAAGCTGGATGAATACAGCCGGGCGCGCATTGGCGCGGTCAAAGGCACCACGGGTGAACAGGCGCTCCACCAGCGTTTCCCGCAGTCCCGCGTGCTGGCTTATGACGACATTCCTCTGGCGCTGACGGCGCTGCGCAACGGCAACGTGCAGGCCATTACCCAGGACAGCACAATTCTTGCAGGCCTGCTGGCACAGGCCCCGGATAAAGCGAACTTCAAAATCCTGCCCGATCTGCTCAGTAAAGAAGAAATTGGCGTCGGGGTGAAGAAAGGTGAAACGGCGCTGCTGAAAGCAGTCAATGATGAGCTGGTTAATCTCGAGAAGAACGGTCAGGCGGCAAAAATCTATGACGTCTGGTTTGGCCCAAACACGCCCGCTCCACAGCCTCGCGCCTTTAAAATAGAAGCCAGGTAATTATGCTCTCAGGTTTATTTTCCCACTCCGCGGCCGTTGCCGCGGATTTTTCACATCTGGAACAGGCCAGTGTTGAGTTTCGTCACGTGGACAAACGCTACGGCGACCATCAGGTTTTACGCGACATTAACCTCACCATCACGCCCGGTGAAGTGGTTGCTATTCTCGGCCCTTCCGGTTCGGGTAAATCAACGCTGATCCGTCTTATCAATCAGCTTGAAACCCTGAGCGGCGGGGAAATCCTGGTCGACAGCAAGCCGACCGGGCAGCTTTCCGGCAGCAGGCTGCGTCAGCTGCGCAGCCGCGTTGGATTTGTGTTTCAGCAGTTCAATCTGTATGCCCACCTCACCGCCAGCCAGAACATCACCCTGGCGCTGGAGCATGTGCACGGCTGGAAGCCGCAGCCAGCTCAGGAGCGCGCGCTGGCGCTGCTGGAGAAGGTCGGAATGCAGGAAAAGGCTCACCACTTCCCCGCTGAGCTTTCCGGCGGCCAGCAGCAGCGCGTGGCGATTGCCCGCGCCCTGGCCTCATCGCCGCAGATCATCCTCTTCGACGAGCCGACGTCGGCGCTCGATCCGGAGATGATTGGCGAAGTGTTATTCGTCATGAAAGCCCTTGCCCATAGCGGGATCACCATGATTGTCGTGACTCATGAGATGCAGTTCGCCCGGGAAATTGCCGACCGGATTGTCTTTATCGACGGCGGGCAGATTCTTGAAACCTCGCCGCCGGGGCAATTTTTCCGTCAACCGTCGCATCCCCGGGCGCAGCGTTTCCTGCAAAAAGTGCTGAACCCGCTGCACCAGGAGCACCTCTGATGCCCGCCCTCGACTGGCAGGGCGTGCTGGCCGGACAGCCTCTGCAGTGGATACTCTCCGGTTTTCTCACCACCCTGTGGGTGACGCTGGCGGGGGGCCTGATCGCCAGCCTGCTTGCACTGACCTTTTTGCTCCTGCGTCTTTCCGGTGGACGCATCGGGAATGCGGTCGTCAACGGCTGGGTATCGCTGTTTCGCAATACGCCGCTGTTGGTGCAGCTGCTGTTCTGGTATTTCGCCGCCTGGAACGGGTTACCGCAGGGCTTTCGAGACGCGGTGAATGCGGATCACAACTGGTCAATTCTGCCCGGCGACGTCTGGTGGTTTACCCCTGAGTTTTTATGTTCTGCCTGGGGGTTGGGCGTCTTTACCTCGGCATTTTTAATTGAGGAAGCGGCATCGGGACTGCGTTCTGTTCCTGCCGGACAGCAGGAAGCGGCGCTGGCGCAAGGATTCTCCTCGTGGCGTTTATTTCGCTACATCCTTCTGCCGCAGGGGCTCGCCAACGCCTGGCAGCCCGTTGTCGGCCAGTACCTCAACTTGATGAAGCTCTCCTCGCTCGCCAGCGGGATTGGCTTCGCTGAGCTAACCTACCAGGTCCGGCAGATTGAAAGTTACAACGCCCACGCCATGGAGGCGTTTATCGTCGGTACGGTGCTCTATTTGCTTACCGGCATTGTCATGGGGATGGTGCTGGTGCGCGTCGGTCCGCATTCAGGGAGGAAAAAAGATGGTTGCAGGATTTAACGTTATTGTCGAAAACCTGGATTATCTGCTGTGGGGACGAACGGCAGCGGGTGAACCCGGCGGCGTACTGCTTTCGCTGCTGATGGCCGCAGGGGCCGCCCTGCTTGCGCTTCCCGGCGGCGTGGCGCTGGCGTGCCTCGCCTGGCGCTATCCTGGGCTGGTGCGCAGGGGGCTTTTTCTGTGGGCAGAGCTGATTCGCGGTATTCCCCTGATTTTTGTGATTTTCTGGATGTGGTACCTGTTGCCGCTGATCACCGGCGGGGACCTGCCGGGGGCGCTGACCGTGACGCTGGCGCTGGCCTGGTTTACGGCGGCATCGGTGATGCATTCGGTTTTTGCCGGGCTCAGGGCGCTCCCTGCGGGTCAACACGAAGCCGCGCTGTCTCAGGGGTTCAGCACGCAGCAAACCCTGTGGCGCGTGCTGCTGCCGCAGACGCTGAGAAATATTTTGCCGTCGCTGGTGGGAATTTTTATCAGCCTGCTGAAGGATACGTCGCTGGCATTCATCGTCAACGTCCCGGAGCTAACCACGGTGGCGGGACAGGTCAACAACCGGGTGCAAATCTACCCGGCGGCCATCTTTATCTTTACGGGTGCGGTCTATTACCTGCTCTGCTGCTCGCTTGAACAGGTCGCGAAACGCTGGCGCGTTAGCCGGCCAGCGCCTTAACCACCGTTTCCATCGCTTCGGTTGTCAGTGCGCTGCGCTTGATGCGCTGGTTCGCCAGCGCCGTGCGCAGCACGCCCGCAATGACAATATGCTTCGGCTCCTGCCCTAAATCACGCATCTCCAGCACCACCTTTCCGACCACCCGGCACATCTCCTGGTACAGCGCTTCATCTTTGGTCACGTTACCCATCGTCATCACTCCATTGCCTGTTAAACGTTGAGCTTAAATGATTCTCCCGCCGGATACAAAAAAGAAGCCCGGCGAGGATCTCGCCGGGCTTCATCTGGAAAATCAAATAATTAGTTGTTTACTGGAATGACCGCGCCTTTGTATTTGGTGCGGATCCAGTCCTGAATCTCTTTGGAGTGCAGCACGTTCACCAGCGCGACGATGTCTTTCTTTTTCTCGTCGCCACGATGCACGGTAATGATGTTGGCGTACGGGTTGTTTTCACCGCTCTCGACCGCAATCGGGTCGTGAACCGGATCCAGACCGGCATCTATCGCATAGTTGGCGTTAATCACCACCGCGTCGCCTTCGTCGTTGTTGTACATCTGCGGCAGCAGGGACGCTTCCACGTTCGGCGTGAACTTCAGTTTTTTCGGGTTCTCAACGATATCGCTGATGCGCGCCGTCACTTTGTCGATGCCCGGCTTCAGCTTGATCACGCCCTCTTTTTCGAAGATGGAGAGAATACGGCCTTCCTCGGAAACCGCATCACGCATGATGATCTTGCCGCCTTCCGGCAGGTCCTTCAGGGATTTGTATTTTTTTGAGTAGATGCCGATTGGCTCAATGTGGATCGCGCCCGCACTGACAAAATCGTAGTCTTTATCGCCAGCATGATCTTTCAGCACGCTGTTCAGGTAAGGAATGTGCTGGAAATAGTTCGCGTCGATGTCATGACCCGCCAGCGCAGTGTTCGGCAGAATGTAGTCCTGGAACGGTTTAATCTCCAGGTCGATTCCCTGCTTAGCCAGAATCGGCTTTGCCTGCTCCAGAATTTCGGCGTGCGGCGTGTTGGATGCGCCCACGGTCAGGGTGTCGGCCCAGGAGGCGAAGCTCAGGGCGCTCAGGGTTGCGGCGGCGATCAGCGTCAGTGTCTTTTTCATGATGTGGTTCCTGTGTGTATTTATTAGCGTTTATCTAACAGTGAAGTAATGACATCGCCGCAGAACTGGATAATGAAAACGATGATCAGAATGGTCACCGTTGCCACCAGCGTGACGTCACCATGGTTGCGCTGGAATCCTTCCAGATAAGCCAGATTTCCCAAACCACCGGCGCCAATCACCCCCGCCATTGCGCTGTAGCTCACCAGCGCAATCAGCGTTACCGTAATACCCGATACCAGTGCAGGTGATGACTCCGGCAGTAAAACCCGAAACACGAGCGTGCTCAGCCGTGCGCCCATCGAGCGCGTGGCTTCAATCACGCCTTTATCCACTTCACGCAGGGCGATCTCCACCAGGCGTGCGTAGAACGGTGCGGCGCCCACGATCAGCGCCGGCAGCGCCGCGTTGGCACCAAGAATGGTGCCGACAACGGTCTTGGTGAACGGGATCAGCAGGACGATCAGAATGATGAACGGAATCGAGCGGAACACGTTCACCACAATCGAAATGACGCTGTAGACCGTGCGGTTGTGGAACAAGCCACCGCGCGCGGTTAAAAAAAGCGCCAGCCCCAGCACGATGCCCAGCACAAAGGTCGCCACGCCGGACAGCGCGGTCATGTACAGCGTCTCCAGCGTTGCAGCCCAGAGCTGATCCCACTTAAGATGCGGAAAGAGATTCTCAAACATGTTTAATTACCTCGCCTTCAATATCGCTGTGCTGCAGGTCGGCGAGGATATTGTTCAGTTGTTCATCGGATGCCGCCACGTGGACCCAGAGCTGCCCGAAAACACCGTGGGCGGTCTGCGTCATTTTTCCGTGCAGGATGTTAAACGGCAGGCCGTAGCGCAGGGTGAGTTCCCCGACAATCGGCTTGTGCGTGCTGTGTCCGGTAAAGGTCAGCCTGATCACCGTGCCTTCCAGATCGTTTGCGAGTTCAGTATTGAAGGTCTCTTCCTCGGCGTACTGGCTCACCTGGCGGACAAACTGCTGCGTAATCGGCTGCTGCGGATGGGTAAAGACGCTCAGCACGTCGCCCTCTTCCACCACTTTGCCGTTCTCCATCACCGCCACGCGGTCGCAGATTTTGCGCACCACGTGCATCTCGTGCGTGATCAGCACGATGGTGAGCTTGAAGCGGCGGTTAATGTCCAGCAGCAGATCGAGGATCTGATCGGTGGTCTGCGGGTCGAGCGCGGACGTAGCCTCATCGCAGAGCAGCACGTCGGGGTTGTTGGCCAGCGCGCGCGCAATCCCCACGCGCTGCTTTTGCCCGCCGCTCAGCTGCGACGGATACGCATTTTCGCGTCCCTTCAGGCCAACCAGCTCCACCAGTTCGGCGACGCGCGCCTTAATCTTCGCTTTTGGCACACCGGCAATTTGCATGGAGAAAGCAATGTTCTCACTCACCGTGCGCGACCACAGCAGGTTGAAGTGCTGAAACACCATGCTTATTTTCAGACGCGCCTGGCGCAGCGCTTCACCTTTTGCGGCGGAGATATCCTGCCCGTTAATGGTGACGCTCCCGGCGCTGGGTTTCTCCAGACCGTTCAGCAGGCGAATCAGCGTGCTTTTCCCGGCGCCGCTGTAACCGATAATTCCGTATATTTGTCCCTGTGCTATCGTCAAATTGACGTTATCAACGGCTGTGAGTGCCACCTTTCCGTTGTCAAAAACCTTCGAAATATTGCTCAGTACAATCATTCTTATTCGTTATCCGTGCCGCCCTCGGCGGTTTAGCAGTATGGATGTCCAAAAGATAGTAAACAGGCGTTATC
>NZ_JAAQOK010000043.1:0-40394 GCF_011683705.1 Enterobacter sp. 725m/11
TCCGTCGTCGGCAGCGTCAGATGTGTATAAGAGACAGCCGTAACCTGGGCAAACGTATCATCAGGCGCTTTTTGTAACGCCTCGGGATGCGCTGTAAGCGTCAGCAGCAGCTGCTCAAGAAAGGCCGTGCCGGTAAAATCGGGTGGGCGAGGATAGCTCACCTTGCCCGGGTGCTGCTGCGCGAACGCCAGCAGCGCCTGCGGATCCTCCGGCGGCATTGGCATGCTGGCTTTGCGGGCGATAAAAGTCAGCTGCGCGCCGCCCCACGGCGATTCCGCCCCGTCGGTTGGAATCGCAAAATCTTCCGTAACGGGTTTACGGGTATCGACATAGCGCCAGTTGGGCAGACTCTGCGCCCACCCGGTTTGCAGCAGGTTCGCCTCTTTTAGCGTGCGGAAGTTCTCGCCGTTCACCCACAGGAGGTCGACCGAGCCGTTGGTCTTACGCCCTGCGGCGGCTTCCGTCTGAATACGTTTGACCGCATCGGCGGCATCCGCCAGCGGGACGATTTTTAGGGTGATGGCATAGTGCGTTTGCATCTCACCGCTGACCCACTCAAGGTAGCGGTTAACCGCCGGATCGCCGCCCCAGGCGTTAAACCAGACGGTCTGGCCTTTGGCCTGCTGTTGAATAGCTTGCCAGCCGTCGGCGGCATAGAGGGGGGCTGCCAGCAGCAGACCGGTCAGAAACGTGCAAAAACGCACACGGCGCATAATGCCTCACTTTTTATCAGCAGGGAGATAGTGGGAAAACAGCCGGCGCGTAACCAGCGGTAATAACCCCAGTAGTGTAAAGGCGAATACCACGCCCGGCGACAAAATATCGCGCAGCGATGCCACTTTTCCCAGCTCCCGCCCGGCGTTCAGAAAGATAACCGTCGCGGGCAGCATGGCGAGCTGGCTGACCCACCAGTAGCGCCGGACCGTGATGCGGGTCAGCCCCATCAGTAAATTCACCAGGAAAAACGGGAACAGCGGCATCAGGCGCAGGGCAAAAAGATAGCCCGCGCCGTCGCGCGCCATGCCCGCATTTACCGTTGCCATCTGTCGGGCAAACCGCCGCTGCACCCAGTCGCGCAGCAGGTAACGGCTGGCGAGCATCGCCAGCGTGGCCCCGAGCGTGGAGGCAAACGAAACCAGCACGGTGCCTTCCCACAGCGTAAATAACGCCCCGCCCAGCAGGGTCAGAACCGCCGCGCCGGGTATCGAGAGAGCGGAAACCGCCACGTAAAGCGCAAAGAAGATCAGCGCGCTACGCAGCGGCGCGTGGTCGACATGGGAGAGTAGCGTCTGCTGGTGGGTTTTAATTCCTGCCAGAGAAAGCGTGTCAGGCGGCAGAATGACAAATGTCATAAGAAATGCGCCCAAAAGGGCGCACAGGAAGAGTGTTTTTCGTATGTTCACGCGCGATTACAGCTTGAATTTAGCCCATACCGGCGCGTGGTCCGACGGTTTTTCCATGCTGCGGATGTCGTAGTCGATCCCGGTTTCGATGCAGCGCTCCGCCAGCGGCGTACTCGCCAGCAGCAGATCGATACGCAGGCCGCGGTTGTCGTCAAAGCCCTTCGAGCGGTAGTCAAACCACGAGAAGCGATCCTGCGTTTCCGGGTTGGCATTGCGGAAGGTATCCACCAGGCCCCAGCCCAGCAGGCGCTCCATCCACTCACGCTCTTCCGGCAGGAAAGAACATTTGCCGGTGCGCAGCCAGCGCTTGCGGTTCTCTTCGCCGATGCCGATATCCAGATCCGTCGGGCTGATGTTCATGTCGCCCATAATTAGCACCGGATTCTCTTTTTTCAGTTCGGTCGTCAGATAGTTCTGCAGATCCTGATAAAACTTCGCTTTGGCCGGGAATTTTGTCTCGTGATCGCGGCTCTCACCCTGCGGGAAATAGCCGTTAATGACCGTAATATTCCCGAGCGCGGAAGGCACTTCCGCCATGATGATGCGGCGCTGGGCTTCTTCACCGTCGCCGGGGAAGCCGCGGCGCACGGAAACCGGCGTGTCTTTGGTGAGCAGCGCGACGCCATAGTGACCTTTCTGACCGTGGTAAAAGACGTTGTAGCCGAGTTTCGCCACCTCTTCGAGGGGGAACATGTCGTCGTGAACCTTGGTCTCCTGCAGGCCGATCACATCTGGCTGATGTTGCTCAACAATGGCTTCTAGCTGATGAGGGCGGGCGCGCAGGCCGTTGATATTAAAAGAGACAAATTTCATAGTCGCTGCCAGTGCAAGGTGAATAGTGCATGGATGGTAGCAGAATTTGCGTCAACTGTTACCGGGTTCGACCAATAACTGCGACAGATATTGCCGGTGGTGCAATATTTGCACCATTCTGACGCGCTTCGCCCTCAAACAGGGCGTAAAGGGCCGATAAATTTCGCGAGCGATCACAATTCCAGAATTATATTTGGCCTGTGCATACTCTTTCTGATTTTCATGCGGCAAAGCGCCGCTTGTCGTAAAAATATTCACTTTTTATGCACTAACAGTGAATAACTCCATATTGTAACCTATTGATATTCTGTTACCTCACCCCGTTTATGCATTTTTATCGCTGGCTGGCACGAAGGCTGCAATCTACATTCACAGTGCAAACACTCAATTATTTAACATTCAAATAACTTTTTATTTACCGGATGAGGTCGCTATGTCTCTGTCAATTACGCGTGAAAATTTCGATGAATGGATGATGCCGGTTTACGCTCCGGCGGCTTTTATTCCGGTTCGCGGGGAAGGCTCACGCCTGTGGGATCAGCAGGGTAAAGAGTATATCGACTTTGCCGGGGGGATTGCGGTGAATGCGCTGGGTCATGCCCATCCGGCGCTGCGTCAGGCGCTGAATGACCAGGCGGCGAAGTTCTGGCATACCGGCAACGGCTTTACCAACGAACCCGCGCTGCGCCTGGCGAAAAAGCTGATTGACGCGACCTTCGCTGAAAAAGTCTTTTTCTGTAACTCCGGCGCGGAGGCCAACGAAGCGGCGCTGAAGCTGGCGCGCAAATATGCCCACGACAAGTTTGGGACGCACAAGAGCGGGATTGTGGCGTTTAAAAATGCCTTCCACGGGCGCACGCTCTTTACCGTGAGCGCGGGCGGCCAGCCTTCTTATTCGCAGGATTTCGCTCCGCTGCCGCCGGATATTCGCCACGGCATTTATAACGATCTGCAGTCCGCCAGCGAGCTGATTAACGACACCACCTGCGCGGTGATTGTCGAACCAATGCAGGGCGAGGGCGGCGTGCTTCCGGCGCAAAAGGCATTCCTGCAGGGGCTGCGCGAGCTGTGCGACCGTCACGACGCGGTCCTGATTTTCGACGAAGTGCAGACCGGCGTGGGCCGCACCGGCGAGCTGTATGCCTATATGCACTACGGCGTGACGCCGGACGTTCTCTCTACCGCCAAAGCGCTGGGCGGCGGCTTCCCGATTGGCGCGACGCTGACCACCGATAAATTCGCCAGCGTGATGACCGTGGGCACCCACGGCACCACCTACGGCGGCAACCCGCTGGCAACCGCCGTCGCCGGACAGGTGCTCGACATCATTAACACCCCTGAGGTGCTGAAGGGCGTTAAGCAGCGTCACGAGTGGTTCGTTGAGCGCCTGAACGCCATCAACGGCAAGCTTGGCCTGTTTAAAGAAATTCGCGGCCTGGGGCTGTTGATCGGCTGCGAGCTCACGGCTGAGTTTGCCGGAAAAGCGAAGCTTATTTCACAGGAAGCGGCAAAAGCGGGCGTGATGGTGCTGATTGCCGGTGCCAACGTGGTGCGTTTTGCGCCTGCGCTGATTGTCAGCGAGGAAGAGGTACAAACCGGTCTGGACCGTTTTGCGCTGGCGTGTGAGAAGGTGAAATCCGGGGTGTCATCATGATGGTCATCCGTCCCGTTGAGCGCGGCGATATTGCCGGGCTCATGCAGCTTGCCGGTAAGACGGGAGGCGGGCTGACCTCGCTTCCTGCCGATGAAAAAACGCTGTCGGCGCGCATTGAGCGCGCCCTGCAAACCTGGCAGGGGACGTTGCCAAAAAGCGAACAGGGTTACGTGTTCGTGCTGGAAGACACCGAAACGGGGAGCGTGGCCGGGATCTGCGCCATTGAAGTGGCCGTCGGGCTTAACGACCCGTGGTACAACTACCGCGTCGGCACGATGGTTCACGCCTCGAAAGAGCTGAACGTCTATAACGCACTGCCCACGCTGTTTCTCTGCAATGACCACACGGGCGCCAGCGAGCTCTGTACGCTGTTCCTCGACCCGGCGTGGCGCAAAGAGGGCAACGGCTATCTGCTCTCCAAATCGCGCTTTATGTTTATGGCCGCTTTTCGCGATCGCTTTAACGAAAAAGTGGTGGCAGAGATGCGCGGCGTGATCGACGACAAAGGCTACTCGCCCTTCTGGGAGAGCCTGGGCGAGCGCTTCTTCTCGATGGAGTTCAGCCGGGCGGACTATCTCTGCGGCACCGGCCAGAAGGCATTTATCGCGGAGTTGATGCCTAAACATCCTATCTATACCCATTTCTTAACGCCGGAAGCGCAGGCGGTAATTGGCGAAGTGCATCAGCAAACCGCGCCTGCCCGCGCGGTGCTGGAGAAAGAGGGCTTCCGCTACCGTAACTATGTCGACATCTTTGACGGCGGGCCAACGCTTGAGTGCGATATCGACCGCGTGCGCGCCATCCGTAAAAGCCGCCTGGTTGAGGTATCCGAAGGCCAGCCCGCGCCGGGTGACTGGCCGGCATGCCTGGTGGCAAACGAAAATTACGCCAACTTCCGCGCCATGCTGGTGCGGACCAACCCGAAATGTGAACGTCTGGTGCTGACGGCTGCAGAGCTGGATGCCCTGAAATGTAACGCCGGCGATACGGTTCGCCTGGTGCGTCTCTGCCCTGAGGAGAAAACAGCATGACATTATGGATTAACGGTGACTGGGTAACGGGCGAAGGCGAACAGCGCGTAAAAACCAATCCAGTTGGAAAAGAGGTGCTGTGGAAGGGAAATGACGCCAGCGCCGCGCAGGTCGAGCAGGCCTGCCGTTCCGCACGACACGCGTTTCCCGCGTGGGCAAAACGGCCATTCGCCGAGCGCCAGGCGCTTGTTGAAAAATTTGCCGGACTGCTGGAGGCCAACAAGGCCGAGCTGACGCGCATCATCGCGTCCGAAACCAGCAAACCGCGCTGGGAAGCGGCGACCGAAGTGACGGCGATGATCAATAAAATCGCTATTTCGGTTAAGGCGTACCACACCCGCACCGGCGAGCAGCATACTGAGATGCCGGACGGCGCGGCCACGCTGCGCCACCGTCCGCACGGCGTGCTGGCGGTGTTTGGCCCGTATAACTTCCCTGGGCATCTGCCGAATGGTCACATTGTGCCCGCGCTGCTGGCGGGCAATACCGTCATCTTCAAACCGAGCGAGCTTACGCCGTTAACCGGCGAGGCGGTGGTGAAGCTGTGGGAGCAGGCCGGGCTGCCGCCGGGCGTGCTGAACCTCGTGCAGGGCGGGAGGGAAACCGGTCAGGCGCTGAGCGCGCTGAGCGATATCGATGGCCTGCTGTTTACCGGCAGCGCCGGAACGGGCTATCAGCTGCACCGCCAGCTAGCGGGGCAGCCGGAGAAAATTCTGGCGCTGGAGATGGGCGGCAACAACCCGCTGATTGTCGAAGATCCTGATGATATCGACGCTGCGGTGCACCTGACGATCCAGTCCGCCTTTATTACCGCCGGACAGCGCTGCACCTGCGCCCGCCGCCTGCTGGTCAAGCGCGGCGCGCAGGGGGATGCCTTCCTGAAGCGTCTGGTAGAGGTGAGCGCGCGGCTGGTGCCTGCTGCGTGGGATGCCGATCCGCAGCCGTTTATCGGCGGGCTGATCTCCGAACAGGCCGCGCTGAACGTGCTCAACGCCTGGCAGGGCCACGTTGCGCGCGGGGCGAAAACCCTGCTGGAGCCGAAGCAGGTTCAGCCGGGTACCTCGCTGCTGACGCCGGGCATCGTTGAGATGAGCGGTGCGAGCAGCGTGCCGGATGAAGAGGTGTTTGGCCCGCTGCTGTGTGTCTGGCGTTACGACGATTTTGATGCGGCCATTGCGATGGCGAATAACACCCGCTACGGCCTGTCGAGCGGGCTGATATCGCCGCATCGCGAGAAGTTTGAACAACTGCTGCTGGAAGCGCGTGCCGGGATCGTGAACTGGAATAAACCGCTGACCGGGGCGGCGAGCACCGCGCCGTTCGGCGGCGTGGGCGCCTCGGGCAACCATCGCGCCAGCGCCTGGTATGCCGCCGATTACTGCGCGTGGCCGATGGCGAGTCTGGAAACCCCGGCGCTGACGCTGCCGGCGACGCTTAATCCGGGGCTCGATTTTACGAAGGGAGAAGGCCATGAAAGCGCGTGAAGTCAACTTTGACGGGCTGGTGGGGCTGACGCACCACTATGCCGGTCTCTCCTTTGGTAATGAAGCCTCGACGAAGCACCGCTTTCAGGTCTCCAACCCGAAGCTGGCGGCGAAGCAGGGGCTGCTAAAAATGAAGGCGCTGGCGGATGCCGGCTTCCCGCAGGCGGTGATCCCGCCGCAGGAACGCCCTAACGTGGCGGTGCTGCGCCAGCTGGGATTTAGCGGTACGGACGAGCAGGTCGTCGAAAAAGCGGGTACGCAGACGCCGCATTTGCTCTCTGCGGCAAGCTCTGCCTCTTCAATGTGGGTGGCCAACGCGGCCACCGTCGCGCCGTCAGCCGATACGCTGGATGGTAAAGTCCATCTGACGGTGGCGAACCTGAATAATAAGTTTCATCGCGCCACCGAAGCGGACACCACCGAGCGCGTGCTGCGCGCTATTTTCAAGCATGACGCCCATTTTGAGATCCATCAGGCCCTGCCGCAGGTGGCGATGTTTGGCGACGAAGGCGCGGCCAACCATAACCGGCTGGGTGGCGATTACGGCGATCCCGCCGTGCAGCTGTTTATCTACGGGCGGGAAGAGGGCGGCCACGCCGCGCCAACCCGTTATCCAGCGCGTCAGACGCTCGCGGCCAGCCAGGCGGTTGCGCGCCTGAACCAGGTCAATCCTTCCCAGGTGATTTTTGCCCAGCAGAACCCGCACGTGATCGACCAGGGCGTGTTCCATAACGACGTGATTGCCGTGTCCAACCGCCAGGTGCTGTTCTGCCATGAGCAGGCCTTTGCCCATCAGGATAAGCTGCTCGCCACGCTGCACGAACGCGTGCCCGGCTTTATGCCGATCCAGGTGCCAACGCAGGCGGTCAGCGTGCAGGACGCGGTCGAAACCTATCTGTTCAACAGCCAGCTGCTGAGCCGCGATGACGGCAGCATGATGCTGGTGCTGCCGCAGGAGTCCCGGGATCATCGGGGCGTGTGGCGCTACCTCACCGAACTGGTGAAGGCCGATAACCCGATTGACGAGCTGCGCGTGTTTGACCTGCGCGAAAGCATGGCTAACGGCGGTGGTCCCGCCTGTCTGCGCCTGCGGGTCGTGTTAACGCCAAATGAAATACAGGCCGTTAACCCGGCAGTCATGATGAATGAGACGCTCTTTAACGCCCTGAACGACTGGGTGGACCGCTACTATCGCGACCGGTTAACGCAGGCCGATCTGGTTGACCCGCAGCTGCTGCGCGAAGGGCGCGAGGCGCTGGACGCATTATCGTCAATCCTGCAGCTGGGCTCGGTTTACCCGTTCCAGCGCTAAAGGAGAGGATATGGAGAATTTACTGGCGCTGACCCTGGCCGATGAATCGCCGGACCAGAGTGAGGGGGAGGGCCCCTCATTCCGCTGGCGGTGGCTGGGGCGCGGGGTGCTTGAGCTGACGCCGAAGGCCAGCAGCGTGTTATCGCTGCTGCTTTCCACGGGGATCCACGGGAATGAAACTGCACCCGTTGAGATCGTCGATGGGCTGCTGCGCGCGCTGTATCGCGGCGAGATATCCCTTGCGTGCCGCGTGCTGGTGGTGCTTGGCAATCCGCCTGCGCTGGCGCAAAACAAACGGTATCTGGTCAGCGACATTAACCGCATGTTCGGCGGGCGCTGGTCGCAGTTTCCGCAGAGTGACGAAACGGCGCGTGCGCAGTGGCTGGAGAACGTCGTGACGACGTTTTTTGCCGCGGCGGGACCGGCGCGCTGGCATCTGGATCTGCATACGGCGATCCGCGCCTCTTACCATGTCAGATTCGGCGTTCTGCCGCAGCGCAATCAGCCGTGGGATGAAGCGTTTCTGAGCTGGCTGGGGGATGCCGGGCTGGAGGCGCTGGTGTTTCATCAGTCGCCGGGCGGGACCTTTACTCACTTCACTTGCGAACGGTTTGGCGCGCTGTCCTGTACGCTGGAGCTGGGAAAAGCGCTACCGTTCGGACAGAACGATCTCACGCGCTTTGCGCCAACGGAGCTCGCGCTTCGGGCGCTGCTCGGTGGGACGGCTACCGAGCACGCACATCAGCCCGTTGAGCGGTACCGGGTCGTACAGCAGATCACCCGCCGCAGCGAGGCTTTCAAGCTTCACATGGCCGCGCACACCCTGAACTTCACGCCGTTTCGCAAAGGGGCTCTGCTGGCGGAAGATGGCGAAGAGCGTTACGAGGTGCAGAAAACCACCGAATATGTGCTGTTCCCCAACCCCTCCGTAGCGTTTGGCCTGCGGGCCGGTCTGATGCTGGAAAAACTCACCTGAACCTTTCCCCTCTCACCATCCGGGAGGGGAAGTAAAAATGTTTTCTTAGCGATTAAAGCGCTCTGATTTCTTTTACGGAATATTCCTGGCGAATTGCTTTATTATTCACCGTCACTTCGTTATACTTCTGCTAAATAGCTTTAAAATCATTATATTGAATATTTCTTGTTGCAACTCTCCACGCTTTATCCTTATTTCCTCCACATTTGGCGAAAAAATGTTTTTTACACTTTCATTGTTTTACCGTTGCTCTGATTAATTGACGATAAACCCCGTAAAGTTAACCTCGTCAACACGGCATAGCGCCGAAGAATAACTGAAAGAAAGGAAATAAATTATGCGTAAGTTTACTGCACTGTTTGTTGCTTCTACCCTGGCTCTGGGCGCTACCAGCATGGCGTTCGCCGCAGATACCGCAACCACCACCGCCGCGCCAGCTGAAGGCAAAATGATGATGCATCATAAAGGCAAGCCGGGTATGCACCACGAGATGATGATGTTCAAAGATTTGAACCTGACGGACGCGCAGAAGCAGCAGATCCGCGACATCATGAAAAGCCAGCGTGACCAGATGAAGCGTCCTCCGCTGGAAGAGCGCCGCGCAATGCATGACATTATTGCCAGCGACAGCTTCGATAAGGCGAAAGCCGAAGCGCAGATCGACAAAATGGCCGAGCAGCACAAAGCCCGCATGCTGGCGCACATGGAAACCCAGAACAAGATCTACAACATTCTGACCCCGGAACAGAAAAAACAGTTTAATGCTAATTTTGAGAAGCGTCTGACAGAACGTCCGGCGATGGAAGGTAAAATGCCAGCACCAACCGAATAATCGGTTCACTCTCTTAAGACCGCCGGGATCCTGTCCACAAAAGCGAAATCGCTGTGGACAGGACCGGCGGTTTTTCTATTCTGCCCTCTTGCCTGCCGCCGCCAGCGCGGTATTCTCCTGTAGTCGCTTCAGAGAATGTCTGTAGAGTCATGGCGTTAGCATTTTTATTAACGTTCCGCTAAGGCCTGCCCGCTCTGCTGCCGATACTGTGTCTGTGAATACCTAACGATAACAAACAAGACTGCAGGGGTAGCGATATCCTTGCCCTGGCACGGGTTGTGCCATTCAGGAGTGGTGATGGAGTTCTTTGATATTCGTAAGATGCCGGTCAGCCTCTGGCGCAATGGTGCCGGCGAAACGCGAGAAATTTGCTGTATCCCTCCCGCGACGCGCGATTTTTTCTGGCGTGCCAGTATCGCGACCATCGCCAGCAACGGCGAATTCTCCTCGTTTCCCGGTGTCGACCGGGTCATTACCCTGCTGGAAGGCGGGGAGGTGACGCTGGATGCCGGTCAGGCGTTCTGCCATACCCTTAAACAGCATCAGCCTTACAGTTTTGCTGGCGATTTGCCGGTGAAGGCGCTGCTTTCCGATGGCAGGATGGCGATGGATTTCAACATCATGACCCGGCGCGATTGCTGTCAGGCGAAGGTGCGGGTTGCCGATCGTACTTTTACCACCTTTGGCTCGCGCGGGGGCGTGGTGTTTGTATTAAGCGGTGCGTGGCAGCTGGGTGATAAATTGCTGACGGCCGATCAGGGCGCCAGCTGGCAGGAGGGGACCCATACTCTGCGTCTGCTGGAGTCTCAGGGCACCCTGCTGTTCAGTGAAATTAATTGGCTGCCGGGTCACTGAGTGCGATGATCTCGAACTTGCCCGCTAATACGGGCTTGCAGAGGATTTTGTAGCCGTCGTGGTCGAATCCCGCGGGGGTGCGCAGCAGGGTTGCCGCGTCGCTTAAATCATCGACCGCCCCCAGCCAGAGCCAGTTATTGACGATGTGATACTGCGTCATGGTTTCACCCACTTCTTTTAGCGCAACGGCGCCGTCCCACGGCCAGCAGTTGACGCTGATCCCGGCCAGGCCCGCGAGGAGCCGGGCGTGATGCGCCTCAACGCTCTCTTTTCCGCAGCAGGCGCCTGCGCAGCGCTTCAGAGCGGAGCGGAAACAGGCGCGGCCCCGCGTGGTGCCCTCTAGCCCTAAAAGGCTATAGCAAAGCTGCAGCTCGTCCGCGAGCGCCTGCAGAGACTGCAGGGCGGCACGCTTGTTTGCGAACAGCCCGAAGAGATTCGGGGCGTGGGAGAAATCGACCTCGCGGGCGTAGACGACCTGCGGCTTGCCGTCGGCGATCTGCAGGGAGCAGAGCTGGCGGTTGCGGCGCAGGCGCTTATTGAAGAGCGGCTGCTGCTCTTTTATCAGCCGGGCTTCCAGCAACAGCGCGCCCATTTCTCCCGCCGTCTGGAACCAGGTAATGCGTCGCGACTGGCGCAGCATGGCGGCCTCGTCCGGGGTGCGCAGGTGGGATAACACCCGGCTGCGAATGTTAACGCTTTTGCCGATGTAGAGCGGCAGGGTCTCGCTTTCACCGTGAAAGATGTACACACCCGGCTGTTTGGGCAGCGCCTCAAGCCAGGGGCGAAGATGTTCGGGATATTCATAGATAGCCGCCGCTTCAAACTCAAGACGCGGGGCTGATTGACGCCTGCTCACATACTGCTCCATATACTGTTCAGGTATACAGTGTAGCAGGTGTGCTGTGGTTAAAAAAGAGCCGGGTGGCGTGATGCCCTCTCCCTAAAGGGGAGAGGGAGCAAAGATTAACGTTTTGCGTTTATTTCCAGAAATCGTCAAACACCGTAATTGGCGTGTGGCGCTTGTGCTCGGTTTTCAGGTACCAGCCCTCGATAATTTTCGCGGTACCTTCATCCAGCGTTTTGCCTTCCAGATAATCATCAATGTTGTCATAGGTGACGCCAAGGGCCGCTTCATCCGGCAGGGAAGGGCGATCGTCTTCCAGATCCGCTGTTGGCGCTTTCTTGTACAGGTGCTCAGGGCAGCCCAGCGCGGCGAGCAGCTGCTTGCCCTGACGCTTGTTGAGACGGAAAATCGGGTTGATGTCGGTGCCGCCATCGCCGTATTTGGTGAAGAAACCGGTGATCGCTTCTGCCGCATGGTCGGTGCCTACCACAACGCCTTTGGTCATCCCGGCGATGCTGTACTGCGCTTTCATGCGCTCGCGCGCTTTCTCGTTGCCGCGCACAAAATCACTCAATTCAATGCCCGCTTCGCGCAGCGCCTGCTCGCTTGCCAGCACCGAGCCTTTGATATTGACGGTAAGCACGCGATCGGGCTGGATGAACGCGATGGCGTCCTGGCAGTCCTGTTCGTCCGCCTGAACCCCGTAAGGCAGACGCACGGCGATAAACTGCAGCGCTTCGTCGCCCGTCTCTTCACGAAGCTCTGAAATCGCCATCTGGCAGAGTTTACCCGTCAGGGTAGAGTCCTGCCCGCCGCTGATGCCCAGCACCAGGGATTTCAGGAAAGCGTTCTTTTTTAAGTACGACTTTAAAAAATCCACGCTGCGGCGGATCTCTTCCTGTGCATCTATCGCAGGCTTAGCGCCCAGCGCCTGAATAATCTCTTGTTGCAGAGCCATCATGCCCTCCGTATGCAGAACATAAACAGAATGTGTTAACTGTTAAAACTAACCCTTTGGGCGGAAAACGACAAGGATCACAGTTTCGAGTGCGTTAATTTGCGGCGATTTAGCAGCTTATCGTTGTTTTATTAGAATTTTCCGAAATTCGTCTGGCGTAAATCACAAAGTTGAACAATAGTACTTTTTATCCCATGCTTAGATAACACGCTGATAAACAAGAGGACGGAATATGAACAAGAACGTAGCAGGAATTCTTAGCGCAGCGGCGGTACTGACGATGCTGGCAGGGTGTACGGCTTACGATCGCACCAAGGATCAGTTTACCCAGCCCGTGGTTAAAGACGTTAAAAAAGGGATGACACGTTCGCAGGTGGCTGCGATCGCCGGCAAGCCTTCTTCTGAAGTGACCATGATTCACGCGCGCGGTACGTGTCAGACTTATATCCTGGGTCAACGTGATGGTAAGGCAGAAACCTACTTCGTCGCGCTGGATGATACCGGACATGTGATTAACTCCGGCTATCAGACCTGTGCTGAATACGACACCGATCCGCAGGCACCTAAGGCGCAGTAACCCTGCTTGCCTGAAGATGTTAACAAACCGGCCTCTGGGCCGGTTTTTTTATTCATACGTTAATCTTATTTCTTTGCGCGAATTATTTGCCTGAAATGTGAAGGTAGTCAACAAGCCAGGTCAATGAGAGACAATTTAGGCCTATCCAGAATTATCTCCCCTCTGTACCATTGCGTATACTCACTTCAACGATAAACAACAGTACGCAAGCTACCTGTCTGCCGGGACAGCGAGTCGAGTGATAGCGCGACGGCAGGTAGTCATACAAGAGGGAAATTATGATGGAAAAGAAACATATCTACCTGTTCTGCTCAGCGGGCATGTCAACCTCGCTTCTGGTGTCAAAGATGCGCGCGCAGGCTGAAAAGTATGAAGTTCCTGTGGTGATTGAAGCGTTTCCGGAAACGCTGGCGGGCGAAAAAGGCCAGAAAGCCGATGTTGTGTTACTGGGGCCGCAAATTGCCTATATGTTGCCCGAAATTCAACGACTGCTACCGAATAAACCGGTCGAGGTGATCGACTCGGGGCTGTACGGCAAGATCGATGGTTTAGGTGTACTTAAAGCTGCTGTGGCAGCCATTAAAAAAGCTGCTAATTAATTTTTATTTTTCCCGTCAAAGAGTTATTTCACACACAATTACGCCGTAACATGCGTTACGGCATTTAAGGGTATTTTCCTATGAGTAAAGTCATCGCTTCACTTGAAAAGGTACTCCTTCCTTTTGCTGTTAAAATAGGAAAGCAGCCTCACGTTAATGCCATCAAAAACGGTTTTATTAAATTAATGCCGTTGACGCTGGCCGGGGCCATGTTCGTTTTAATTAACAACGTTTTTCTGAGCTTTGGTGAAGGTTCCTTCTTTTATTCATTAGGAATTCGGTTAGACGCTTCCACTATTGAAACCCTTAACGGTTTTAAAGCCATCGGCGGCAACGTATATAACGGTACGTTGGGTATTATGTCGCTGATGGCGCCTTTCTTTATTGGGATGGCGCTGGCTGAAGAGCGGAAAGTGGATCCGCTGGCCGCCGGATTATTATCCGTTGCCGCATTTATGACCGTCACGCCTTACAGTGTGGGTGAAGCCTACGCCGTTGGCGCAAACTGGCTGGGCGGAGCCAACATCATCTCCGGTATTGTTATCGGCCTGGTGGTGGCAGAAATGTTCACCTTTATTATCCGTCGCAACTGGGTTATCCGCCTGCCGGATAGCGTACCGGCCTCCGTTTCTCGTTCATTTTCCGCGTTGATCCCAGGCTTCATTATCCTCTCCATCATGGGGATTATCGCCTGGGCGCTCTCTCACTGGGGCACGAACTTCCACCAGATCATCATGGACTCTATCTCTACGCCGCTGGCGTCGATGGGGGGCGTGGTCGGTTGGGCGTATGTGATTTTCACCTCTCTGCTGTGGTTCTTCGGCGTGCATGGTTCACTGGCACTGGCCGCGCTGGACAGCGGAATTATGACCCCATGGGCACTGGAAAACGTTGCGCTTTACCAGCAGTACGGTTCCGTTGACGCGGCGCTGGCGGCAGGTAAAACCTTCCATGTGTGGGCGAAGCCGATGCTTGACTCCTATATCTTCCTGGGTGGTACCGGGGCGACCCTGGGTCTGATCATTGCGGTCTTTATTGTCTCTCGTCGCGCTGACTATCGTCAGGTGGCGAAACTGGCGCTGCCATCAGGCATCTTCCAGATTAACGAACCGATTCTGTTCGGCCTGCCAATCATCATGAACCCGGTCATGTTTATTCCGTTTATCCTGGTTCAGCCGCTCCTGGCCGCTATCACCCTGACGGCCTATTACATGGGTATCATTCCACCGGTTACTAACATTGCACCGTGGACCATGCCGGCGGGTCTGGGCGCGTTCTTCAACACTAACGGCAGCGTCGCGGCCTTCCTGCTGGCGATATTCAACCTCGGGATTGCCACCCTGCTGTACATGCCGTTCGTGGCGATTGCGAACAAAGCTGCCACCATCATTGATGAAGAAGAGAGCGAAGAGGAAATTGCCCTCTCACTGAAATTCTAATATTGACCGGCGCGGGGAAGCCCGCGCCAGCCACAAGGAGCTAAAACATGTTAGATTTGGATAGTATCGTCGCAGACGAAGCCGCAGAGAACGATCTCGAAGAAGTGGTGATGGGCCTCATTATCAACTCCGGGCAGGCGCGCAGCCTGGCGTATGCCGCACTGAAGCAGGCCAAGCAGGGCGATTTCGCCGCCGCGAAAACCATGATGGAGCAATCCCGCACGGCGCTGAACGAAGCGCACCTGGTGCAGACAAAGCTGATTGAAAGCGACCAGGGCGAAGGGAAGATGAAGGTCAGCCTGGTGCTGGTACACGCTCAGGATCACCTGATGACGTCCATGCTGGCGCGTGAGCTGGTGGCGGAGTTGATTGAGCTTCACGAGAAAATGCACTAGGTCGGATTGAGCAGCAGGAGGTCAGCACGATGGAAATCAAAACCGCATTTGAACAGCAACTGTTTAATGGCAAAAATTTTCACGTGGTTATCTACAACAAGACGGAGAGCGCCAGCGGTCTGCACCAGCATGACTACTATGAGTTCACGATTGTTCTGACCGGCCGCTACTACCAGGAGATCAACGGTAAGCGCGTCCTGCTGGAGCGAGGGGATTTTGTCTTCCTGCCGATGGGTTCCTATCACCAGAGCTTTTACGAATTTGGCGCGACCCGCATTCTGAACGTGGGCGTCAGCAGACGCTTCTTTGAGAAGCACTATCTGCCGCTGGTGCCGTTCTGCTTTGTGGCGTCCCAGGTATATCGTGTGAAAAACGAGTTCATGACCTGGATTGAAACGGTCATCGCCTCGCTTAACTTCCGCGACAATGAGTTTGATGAATTTATTGAAACGGTGACCTTCTACGTGATGAACCGGTTGCGGCATCACCGTGAAGAGCAGCAGGTGACGGATGATGTTCCACAGTGGCTGCGCAGCACCGTGGAACTGATGCACGATAAAGGCCAGTTCAGCGAAAATGCGCTGGAAAATATGGTATCCCTCTCGGGGAAATCCCAGGAATATCTGACCCGCGCGACGCAGCGTTATTATCGTAAAACGCCGGTGCAAATAATTAATGAAATCCGCATTAATTTTGCCAAAAAACAGCTGGAGATTACCAACTATTCTGTCACCGATATTGCCTATGAGTCAGGATATAGCAGTCCCAGCCTGTTTATTAAAACTTTTAAGAAGTTGACCTCATTCACACCGAACAGCTACCGGAAGAATTTAACGGTAATTAATTAACTTTCGGCGGATTACCCGCCATAAATATTGCTTTAATGGCTTGCCCAAATAGCGGGAAGAGTACGCTATACCTTGCAGGCGATTAACCTGATACGCTAAGGGAGATATTATGCAAAAGAAATTAAAAGTCGTAACCATTGGTGGCGGCAGCAGCTATACCCCGGAATTACTCGAAGGTTTTCTGAAACGTTATCATGAATTACCGGTCAGCGAATTATGGCTGGTGGACGTTGAGGAAGGTCAGGAGAAGCTGGATATTATTTTCGACCTGTGCAAGCGCATGGTTGAGAAAGCGGGCGTGCCTATGACCGTGCATAAATCCCTCGATCGTCGCCTGGCGCTGAAAGATGCGGATTTCGTTACCACTCAGCTGCGCGTCGGCCAGCTAAAAGCGCGCGAGCTGGACGAGCGTATTCCGCTGAGCCACGGCTACCTGGGGCAGGAGACCAACGGCGCGGGCGGCCTGTTCAAAGGCCTGCGTACCATTCCGGTGATTTTCGACATCGTCAAAGATGTGCAAGAGATCTGCCCGAACGCGTGGGTGATTAACTTCACTAACCCGGCCGGAATGGTGACCGAGGCGGTATATCGTCATACCAATTTCAAACGCTTTATCGGCGTCTGTAATATCCCGATCGGCATGAAGATGTTTATCCGCGACGTGCTGGAGCTGACCGACAGTGACGATCTCTCAATCGATCTGTTCGGCCTGAACCACATGGTGTTCATTAAAGACGTCATCGTGAACGGAAAATCGCGCTTTGCCGAACTGCTCGACGGCGTGGCTTCCGGTCGCCTGACCGCGGCCTCCGTGAAGAACATCTTTGACCTGCCGTTCAGCGAAGGGCTGATCCGCTCGCTGAATCTGCTGCCGTGCTCGTACCTGCTTTACTACTTCAAGCAGAAAGAGATGCTGGCTATCGAAATGGGCGAGTACTATAAGGGCGGCGCGCGTGCGCAAATCGTTCAGAAAGTTGAGAAGCAGCTGTTCGATTTATATAAAGATCCGAACCTGAACGTTAAACCGAAAGCGCTTGAGCAGCGCGGTGGGGCCTATTACTCCGATGCAGCGTGTGAAGTGATCAACGCCATCTACAACGACAAGCAGGCGGAGCACTATGTTAACGTGCCGCATCACGGCCATATCGACAATATCCCGGCGGACTGGGCCGTCGAGATGACCTGCATTCTGGGGCGCGAGGGGGCTAAACCGCATCCACGTATCACCCACTTCGACGACAAAGTTATGGGCCTGATCCACACCATCAAAGGCTTTGAAGTGGCGGCGAGCAACGCGGCGCTGAGCGGTGAACTCAATGACGTGCTTCTGGCGCTGAACCTCAGCCCGCTGGTGCATTCCGACCGCGATGCGGAGCAGCTGGCCAGCGAGATGATCCTGGCGCATGAAAAATGGTTGCCGAACTTTGCCGCCACGATTGAGAAGCTGAAGTTCAAACAACACTGAGAGGACGCACAATGGAAAACCTGCTGATCGTTAATGCTGATGACTTTGGCCTTTCGAAAGGCCAGAACTACGGCATTATTGAAGCCTGTCGCCGCGGGGTAGTGACCTCTACAACGGCACTGGTGAACGGTGAAGCGGTTGAACACGCGGCGCAGCTGAGCCGCGAGGTGCCAGAGCTGGGTGTCGGCATGCATTTTGTGCTGACGCTCGGGATGCCGCTTTCGCCCATGCCAGGCCTGACGCGTGACGGTCTGCTGGGCAAATGGATTTGGGAACTGGCGGAGCAGGACGCTCTGCCGCTCGAAGAGATTGCCCGTGAGCTGGACTGCCAGTACAACCGCTTTGTTGATCTTTTTGGCAAGGCGCCGACGCACATCGACAGCCACCATCATGTGCACATGATCCCGGCGATTTTCCCGATTGTTGCGGCGTTTGCCCAACGCAAAGGCGTGGCGATGCGCGTGGATCGTGAGGCGCAGGGCGTGCCGGACTGTGCCGTGACAACAACTGAGGGGTTCAGCAGTGCCTTTTACGGTGACGAGATCGACGAAGCGCTGTTCCTCAAGGTGCTGGATGATTCCGCCGCGCGGGGGGAACGGTCGCTGGAGGTCATGGCGCATCCTGCCTTTGTCGATAACACCGTGCGTAAGAGCGCCTACTGCTGGCCGCGCCTGGCGGAGCTGGATGTCCTGACGTCGCCGTCGCTGAAATACGCCATTGCCGAGCGTGGGTATCGGTTGGGGACGTTTGGGGATCTGTAAGAAGTGCCGGGTGGCGAGGTAAAAGCAAAACGGTAACCTGGGTTACCGTTTTTATTGTTTTCTCCCTCTCCCGTGGGTGAGGGCATCAGGCCGCACAACCGGGAATGGTTTTTACGCCGGAATCTGATCAATCTTACTGCTGCGCGACCAGACACGGTGCGCGGCGAGCAAATCAAACAGCTTCGTCATAAACGCATCGTCCACGTTATCGCCCTCGACAATGCCGTCCTCACCCTGATCGGCCACCTTCAGCTGTGCTTTAAACTGACGCGCGTCGCCGGATAGCGCAATGGGCTTCAGGTGCTTATAGGCTTCCAGCAGATAATAGACGGCGTCGCCGTTGGTCAGCAGGCTGGCAATATCCCCGCACGGCACGATCACCGCATCGACGGTCAGCGATGGCGCACCGGCAAAGGTCGCCGCGACCGGCAGCACAGAACCATCGTCGGCGGTCACTTCACCCATGCGGGAATAGAGCAGTTTGGCGTGTACGCCCTGGGTTTTTAGCGCCTGCATAATCCCCAGCACGTCGCTGGCGCGAGTTTTGTCGTTCAGCAGGATGGCGACCACGCGGCCCTTAATTGAACCACCCGGCACCGCATACAGGCTCAGCGATGGATCTTTCTTCACGCCGTTAACCTCTTTCGGTGGCGCAAGGTTACGCTGTTCGTCCGTTAGTGTGATACCAAGGTTATCCGCCACGCTCTGGGCAAGCTGAATATCAATGCGCGCCAGCTGATCGACCACGCGCTCGCGGATGTAGGTGCGCACCACTTTGCTCAGTTCGAAGCTAAAGCCGCCGATGATGTGCTGTTGCTCAATCGGCGTCTGGCTGTTCCAGAACAGGCGAGGGTGGGCGTAATACTCACCGAACGAGGGGCTGCGCTCGCGAATTTTGTTGCCGTCGATACGCTCCTGGTACGATTCGAATCCGCCGCGTTTCGGCCCCGGCGGGGTTTCTCGCGGCCAGTTGTCGTTGATGGAGTTCGGCTCATAGTTTGCCGGGTTGGTATCAATATCCTGACGGTGCATCCCGTCGCGCTGGAAGTTATGGTACGGGCAGGTTGGGCGGTTAATCGGTATCTCGTGGAAGTTCGGCCCGCCAAGACGGCTAATCTGCGTATCGGTATACGAGAACAGACGTCCCTGTAAGAGCGGATCGTTGGTGAAATCCAGTCCGGGGACGATGTGGCCCGGGTGGAACGCGGCCTGCTCGTTTTCGGCAAAGAAATTATCCGGGTTGCGGTTAAGCACCATTTTCCCCACCAGCTGAACGGGCACCAGCTCCTCAGGGATGAGTTTTGTCGGGTCAAGCAGGTCGAAATCGAACTTAAACTCGTCTTCTTCCGGGATCAGCTGTAAGCCCAGTTCATATTCCGGGAAGTCACCCGCTTCAATGGATTCCCACAGTTCACGGCGATGGAAGTCCGGATCGCGCCCGGTGAGCTTCTGCGCCTCGTCCCATACCAGCGAGGCTTTGCCCGCTACCGGCTTCCAGTGGAAGCGCACAAACGTGGCTTTTCCTTCCGCGTTGATCATGCGGAAGGTATGAATACCGAACCCTTCCATCGTGCGATAGCTGCGCGGGATCCCACGGTCGGACATCGCCCACATCACGTTGTGTAAGGTTTCAGGCTGCAGGGAGACATAGTCCCAGAAGGTATCGTGCGCACTTTGTCCCTGGGGTATGGCCCAGTGGGGCTCCGGTTTTACCGCATGGACAAAGTCAGGAAATTTATGCGCATCCTGAATGAAAAACACCGGGGTGTTATTGCCCACCAGATCGAAAATACCCTCTTCGGTATAAAACTTGGTGGCAAAGCCGCGGATATCACGCACCGTATCTGCCGAACCTGCGCCACCCTGCACGGTGGAGAAACGCACAAAGACCGGCGTGATTTTATCCGGGTCGGAGAGGAAATCCGCTTTGGTGATCGCTTTCAGGCTTTTATAGGGCTGGAAGAAGCCGTGCGCCGCAGAACCGCGCGCGTGAACGATGCGTTCCGGAATTCGCTCGTGGTCAAAATGGGTAATTTTTTCCCGCAGGATGAAATCTTCCAGCAGGGTCGGCCCGCGCGCGCCTGCGCGAAGGGAGTTTTGATCGTCAGCAATGCGCACGCCCTGATTGGTGGTGAGTGCAAAACCTTCGCCGCCTTTACGGTGTGGCTCAAGCGATTTCAGCTTCTCGTTTCCGGTGTCCGGCGATTTCATGCTTCCCGGCGCGGTTGGTTGTTCGCCAGGGGCTGATGGGCCCGGCGCGGGGCGGTGAGAGCCGTCAGCAGGGGCGAGAGAGTCCATACCCGGTTGAGATTCTTCAGTGCCATGAATCGGTGATTGATGTGATTTATCTTTGTTCGACATTGCACGCTTCTCCTTTATCCATTGCTAAAAACCCTATTAAGGATAGAACAATGTCGTGAGATAGCTCGCTAACTAAGCGTTTTTCACATGACGTTATTAACGAAAGGAGCCATCTCACCCACTCGGAGCGCGACGTAAGGCAGCAGGATCGGCTATCATAGAATTTTCCTGCTTCAAGAATTTGCTTTAGTGAATCCGTCGCTTATGAAACCTCTTCGTCAACAAAACCGCCAGGTTATTAGCTATGTGCCCCGCGTTGAGCCCGCGCCGCCTGACCATGCCCTGAAAGTGGATGGTTTTCGTGATGTCTGGCTGCTTCGCGGTAAATATGTGGCTTTTGTCCTGATGGGGGAACATTTCCGCCGGTCGCCGGCGTTTTCCGTGCCGGAGTCAGCCCAGCGATGGGCGACGCAAATCCGCCAGGATGAAGAGGTTGAAGAATAACAGCCATAAAAAAACCGCCATCAGGCGGTTTTTTTATTTCTATCGAGATTAACGGTGCGCCAGCTCGGCGTCGTCTTCACTTTCCAGAATGGCTTTGTCGGTCTGCTTTAGCCACTGGCTGGTCAGCGTACCGGCAGTCATGGAGCCACTCACGTTCAGCGCGGTACGGCCCATGTCGATCAGCGGTTCAACGGAGATCAGCAGGGCGACCAGCGTGACGGGCAGGCCCAGCGCGGGCAGCACAATCAGCGCGGCGAAGGTTGCACCGCCGCCGACACCTGCAACGCCGGCGGAGCTGATGGTAACAATCCCGACCAGCGTGGCGATCCAGACCGGATCCAGCGGGTTGATACCCACGGTTGGGGCAACCATCACCGCCAGCATCGCCGGGTAGAGACCCGCGCAGCCGTTCTGACCGATGGTAGCACCAAAGGAGGCAGAGAAGCTGGCGATAGATTCCGGCACGCCCAGACGACGGGTCTGTGCTTCAACGTTCAGCGGAATAGACGCTGCGCTGGAACGGCTGGTGAAGGCAAAGGTCAGTACCGGCCATACTTTGCGGAAGTATTTCAGCGGGCTGACGCCGTTCACGCCCAGCAGGATACCGTGCACCACGAACATAATGCCCAGGCCCAGATAAGAGGCGACAACGAAGCTGCCCAGCTTAATGATGTCCTGCAGGTTAGAGCCGGCTACCACTTTGGTCATCAGTGCCAGAACGCCGTATGGCGTCAGCTGCATGACCAGACGGACCAGCTTCATCACCCAGCTTTGCAGGGTATCAATCGCCGTCAGCACGCGTTCGCCTTTCGGCGCGTCGTCTTTCAGCAGCTTAAGCGCAGCCACGCCCAGGAATGCCGCGAAGATCACCACGCTGATAATAGAGGTTGGGCTTGCACCGGTCAGGTCAGCAAACGGGTTCTTCGGAATGAAGGAGAGGACCATCTGCGGAACCGTCAGATCAGCCACTTTACCCACGTAGTTGGTTTGAATTGCGGTGAGACGCGCCGTTTCAGCGGTACCCTGAACCAGACCTTCGGCCGTCAGGCCAAACAGGTTGGTAACCAGCACCCCCACCAGCGCGGCAATCAGCGTGGTAAAGAGCAGCGTACCAATGGTCAGAAAGCTGATTTTACCCAGCTGAGTTGCGTTGTGCAGACGGGCTACGGCGCTCAGAATAGAGGCGAACACCAGCGGCATAACGATCATCTGCAGCAGTTGGACGTAGCCGTTACCGACAATGTTGAACCACTGAATGGACTCTTTCAGTACCGGACTATCGGAGCCGTAGACGGCGTGTAAGGCCAGACCAAACGCCACACCCATGACCAGACCGACCAGTACTTTTTTCGCCAGGCTCCACTGTTTGTGGCGCGCCTGCGCGAGAAGCAATAGTAATACGACGAACACGACTATGTTCGCGATGAGTGGAAAATTCATCCCCGTTCTCCTGATTTATTATGTGGGATCGGTTTTTCCCGATCCTGTTGGCGGAAGGTTAGCAGAAGTGTGATGTGGCGCTTATATCCAAATGGAATGGTTTATGACAAATGGAATGATTTTGTTGGTTTACTGTTCAATCTGGTGATGAATAAAACGATTGAACTGAAATTGCAGCGAATTGATCATCTGGGAAGACCAGCGCACTGCACTGTTTTCGGGCAAGGTTTGCGGCATCCAGACGGCGTAGGCGAACAGCGCCATGCACAGCACGCGTTCAAGCTGATTCCCTTTCTGCGGCGCAAGGATCGGAAAACGGAAACGCCAGCGGCAGGGCCAAAGCAACGGCACGCCCGCGGGCGTCAGCATATCGGCGAGGATATGGCTTAAATAACCCAGCACCATGCCCTGAATGGCATCGCCCGGCACTATCCAGCTTTCAGGGACTTTTAAATAGAAAAGCGTGAGCAGGCCAAAAACGGCCAGCAGGCTATGGGTAAACCCGCGGTGGCCGAACGCGCGGGCGATGGGCTTCGACACCCACTTCAGGCGCTGTCCGAGGAAGGATTTTGGGTGGTCAATATCGGGCAGCAGACAGGTTAAAACGGCAGAAGGGACAATATGCCACCAGTCTCCCTGTGCAAGCACGGGAGTAAGTTCTGCGTTTTTGGCAAATACTGCGCACGCAATTGAAAAAAGCAGGTGGCCTTCCGCCGTCATGATAAAACCCACGAAACTGTCAATTTATACAGTATAGGGTTTTTATACAGTGGGCGAAAGAGGTGACGGTGTAACTGTTTGTCACAAACGCGCCTCAGCGCGCCAGCCAGCCGCCGTCGACGGCTAAGGTGTGACCATTCACGTAATCTGATGCGGGGGAGGCTAAAAAGACGACCGGCCCCTGAAGGTCATCCGGTACTCCCCATCGACCCGCCGGGATGCGGTCAAGGATCTCCGCGTTACGCTGTTCGTTATCGCGCAGCTGCTGCGTGTTGTTCGTCGCCATGTAGCCCGGCGCGATGGCATTCACGTTGATGCCATGTAGCGCCCACTCATTTGCCAGCAGGCGCGTGATCCCCAGCACGCCGCTTTTCGAGGCGGTATACGACGGCACGCGAATGCCGCCCTGAAAGGAGAGCATAGAGGCGATATTGATAATTTTGCCGCCCTGGCCCTGGGTGATAAATCGCTTAGCGACCGCCTGAGAGAGGAAAAAGAGCGACTTGAGATTCAGGTTCATAACGTCATCCCAGTCTTTTTCGCTAAACGTCAGGGCCTCCTCCCGGCGAATCGTCCCGGCATTGTTCACCAGAATATCAATTCGTCCCATCTCCGCCACGGCGGTGTCCACGACGTACTGAAGATTTTCCTGCTGGCTCAGATCGGCCCGAATAGCCACAAAACGTCTTCCCAGGGCGGTGACGGCGCTGGCCGTTTTCTCAGGAGCTTTGCGATTTACCCCAACGATATCGCAACCTGCCTGCGCCAGCGCAATAGCCATGCCTTGCCCCAGACCGGTATCGCACCCGGTGATGAGGGCTACTTTGCCTGAAAGAGTAAAGGTGTCCAGTATCATACGCGCCTCAGAAGCTGGTTATCGTCGTGTTGACGTTAAAGATAGGAGGCAGGGATGAGAAAAGCAAACAAAATGAAACTGTGTTTTGTTTTTATCAGGCAGCATGACGCTGCCTGTAGGAGGGGCGCTATTCGCCGCGCAGGTGTTGTACCGTCAGTTCAGCCAGCGAATTCAGCTTAACGTCGGCAAGAGCATACCGGGGATCGTGGCGGTTTTCTTCATCGGGCACCACAATGGAGCGCATACGCGCGGCTTTGGAGGCCACCATGCCGTTTACTGAATCTTCCAGCGCGACGCAGGTAAGCGGATCAAGACCCAGCTTCGCGGCGCAGTCCATATAGACCTGCGGATGTGGCTTGCTGTAGGGCAGTTTTTCCGCAGACGCCAGGGCGTCAAAACTGTCGCGCAGCTCAAACATGATCAGCACTTTTTCCAGCATATGCAGCGGTGAAGCGGAAGCCAGGCCAACCTTCAGCCCCTGAGACTTGCACAGCGCGACAGCCTCATGTACGCCCGGCAAGAGCGGCTTGTTCTCCTCCACCAGCGCGATGGCGCGGCTGATAATACGCGAGGTGACTTCGTCGCGATCGGGCCCAACCCACGGCTGTTGGGCGTACCACAGGTCAACGACCATATCAATACGCAGGCCCAGCGTGTCGGGAAGTTCATTACGGCGACTGATATCAACGCCCAGGCTGGCCATCACGTCCAGCTCGGCGCGATCCCACAACGGCTCGGAATCAATCAGTAATCCATCCATGTCAAAAATAGCGGCAAGTATCTGGCGCGGTGTCGACATCACAACGTCTCCTTATCCAGGTGTTCGACAGACGATAAGTGCTAAGCACAGTCTGCAATTTAGCATATTGCTTTTAAAGAGCGGGCGAAATTGATGTCCAGCAGGTAGACTTAGGCTCAAATCACGCGTCTTTATGAAGAGGAACTGATGACGTATCAACAAGCTGGACGCATTGCTGTCTTAAAACGTATTGCAGGCTGGGTGATTTTTATTCCTGCCGTCATTTCTACGCTGATATCCGTGCTGAAGTTTATGTACGATCACAGCGAAAAACAGCCGGGCATTAATGCGGTAATGCTTGATTTTGCGCATGTCATGATTGAGATGGTGCGGTTTAACACCCCGTTCCTGAACGTCTTCTGGTTCAACTCGCCAACGCCGGACTTTCGCCATCAGCTGAATATTGGGTTCTGGATTATCTATGCGCTGATTTTTATTGCGATGGCGCTGCAGGCATCGGGCGCACGAATGAGTCGCCAGACCCGTTTTTTACGCGAAGGGGTGGAAGATCAGCTTATCCTTGAGAAGGCGAAAGGTCCTGAAGGAATGAGCCGGGAGCAGATTGAATCCCGCATTGTGGTGCCTCGTCACACCATTTTCCTGCAAATTTTCCCGCTCTATATCCTGCCGGTTATCATCATCGTGGCGGGATATTTCTTCTTCTCACTGCTCGGTTTTCTGTAACGAATTAGGGTGGCGGCAAGGCCACCCGTTTTGTCTTTAAGCCGCAAGCACGCGTTCAAGCGCGCGCTGGGCGTTGACCAGATGTTGCCCGCCAAAAAGAATGGCTCGGTTCATCAGCGTATAGAGCTGATACACGGGCTGGCGCTCAAGGAAGTCCGGCGGCAGGGGGGAGACAGACTGATAGCCATCGTATATTTGCGGCGGTTGTTCGGGATGCAGGGGCAACATGGCCAAATCGCACTCTCTGTCGCCCCAGTAGCAGGCCGGGTCGAAGATATACGGGCCGTTGGGGCCCAGCGCGCAGTTATCGGACCATAAATCACCGTGCAGCAAAGACGCCTGAGGCTGGTGGGAGGCCAGGCGCTGTTGCACATGCTCGACGATGGCATCAATGTTGCCAAATTCCAGCCCTTTCTCTGCGGCCAGCTCAAGCTGCCATCCGATGCGCTGCTCGGCAAAGAACGTCGACCAGCGGCGCTGCCAGGCATTGGGCTGCGGCGTGGTGGAAAGGTCGTTGTCAAAGTCGAGACCAAACTGGGGCTGGTCGCTCCACTGGTGCAGGCGCGCTAACTGTTGCCCGAGAATAAAGGCATTATGGGCGTCCAACGGGCGGGCAGGGAGATAGTCCATCACCAGAAAGCTGTAGTCCCGGTCACTGCCCACGGCCAGCACCTCAGGTACCGTCACCGTTTTACTGCGGGACAACAGTTCAAGCTGATCGGCTTCAGCGGTAAAAATCGGGAGCAGCTCTCGCTCGTCGCATTTAACGAACAGATCGCGTCCTGCGTAGCGTAAATGCCACGCGGCGTGAATTTCCCCGCCCGGCAGCTCGTTACGCAGTTCAATTTCACCTTCACCCAATTGCTCATGTAAAAGATGACTGATAGCCTGCCACATGTTGACTCTCCCATGTTGTCTGCCAGATCATAAAGTTAGCGCATAACTGCGGTAAAAAAATACGAACTAACGCACACCTGAGCGGATTAATTTCATGCAGGGCACTTATTGTTCTTTTTTCTGCCAGCGTTCCCACGTCTCCACGGTGATGTCGGCAGGCTTGTCGGTCACGCTTTCCACCAGGCTGGCGGCCAGCGCATGCACCTCTTCTTCACTCAGGGCTGCGATCAGGCCAAACGCCAGGGTGCCTAAATCATGAATATGACCTTCGTCATCCGTTAGCGTGAGCAGGAAATTCGCCCGTGTAAAGGCATTGTTGAGCTCGTTAAGCTCGGTCAGCGATGCTTCATGAAGGCTGATGGTCACGACGTAGCGGGTGATATCACCACTGCTCATAATTCACCTCGTTGTTATCCTGAAAGTTTTTTTAGCATAGTCGATACGCCATATTTGGCGACTTCCACAGATATTCCCCCTCCGTCAGGAGGGGGATATATCGGTTAGCTTCGTGACAGGTAATCGACGATTTTCTGCGTATCGGCAAGCGAACACAGGCGCGTTCCCTGATTGATGGTGGCGGCACTCCCCGCCGCGACGCCATAGCGCGTCATCTCCAGAAGTGATGCGCCCTGCGCCAGCTTCAGCGCCATCGCGCCGACCATACTGTCGCCTGCGCCGACGGTGCTCTGGCTCTTCATTGGGGGCGGAACAACCTGCACAAAGCCCGTCTTGTCGACGGCCAGCGCACCCTGAGGACCGAGAGAGACGACAACGCGGTGCGCTTTGCCGCTGCGAACCAGTTCTTCTGCGGCAGTACGCACGTCATCCGGCTGGCTAAGTTCGCGATTAACAAGCGCACTCAGCTCTTTCTGGTTAGGCTTAACCAGCTCAAGCTGTCCGGGTTCTAATGCCGCCTGCAGGGCTTCGCCTGAACTGTCGACAATGCAGCGAATGCCGCGCTGAAGTACGGCATCAACCAGTGCTGTCAGCTTTTCTGTTTTGACACCTGGCGGCAGGCTACCGCTGATGACCAGCAGCGAGCCGCTTTCAATGGTTAGCACCTTTTCTTCCAACTGACGAAACTCATCATCGCTCAGCCTGGCGCCTGGCATAACGAAACGATACTGTTCCCCGCTGGACTCAACGTGGACATGCAGGTTCTGCCGGGTCCAGTCTTTGGCGTCAACGGTATCCACGGCAACCTGTTCATCGGCCAGCAAGGCAACAAGATGCTCCCCCGTGGCACCACCGGCCGGAAAGATGGCAGTCGCTTTACCGCCGAGGTGGGTAATCGCGCGCGCAACGTTAATCCCGCCGCCGCCCGGCTCAAATACGGGGGCGCTACAGCGTAGTTTACCTTCCGGGTAAATCTGCGGCGTTATGGTCGCGGAGTCGAGGGAAGGGGAGAGCGTCAGCGTATAAATAGAAGCCATCATAACCTCCTTTTAGCATGGGTTCTTTTAAGCCTGGCACCGATCGACAGGAAGGCAATGTAAATAACAGTATGATTTTAAAAATGAATGCTGACATAAATGCGATGAGGGATATATAAAATAAAACGCGTTTTGAGATCGTTCTTATTCAAAAAATGAAATAAGAAAATATTGCTATGTTATTTGCGCCTTTTTATAATTTGTTACCTTTCTCTGGACGCCTTGTCATTGATCCTCAAGAAAGTTTCCGAGACCGTGGTGGTCTCTTTTTTTGTTGTACGGACTCCTTAAATAAAATGAAGCTTTTGAAGACAGTACCCGCAGCACTGATGCTGGCGGGTGGCGTTTTTGCATCACTGAATGCAGCCGCCGATGACACCGTTTTTACTGTCATGGACGATCCCTCCACTGCCAAAAAACCGTTTGAAGGTAACCTGAACGCCGGGTATCTTGCGCAATCGGGTAACACGAAAAGCTCTTCTCTGACGGCGGACAGCACCCTGACCTGGTACGGCAATACCACTGCATGGTCGCTGTGGGGGAATGCCAGCAACACGTCCGCTAACGATGAACGCTCATCCGAGAAATACGCGGTCGGTGGACGTAGCCGTTACAACATGACCGACTATGACTACATCTTTGGTCAGGCAAGTTGGTTAACCGACCGCTTCAACGGCTATCGCCAGCGCGATGTGTTCACCGCCGGTTATGGTCGTCAGTTCCTGAATGGTCCGGTACACAGCCTCCGTTTCGAATTCGGTCCTGGTGTCCGCTATGACGAGTACACCAATGGCGAAAATGAAACCCAGCCGCTGGGCTATGCTTCCGGCACGTATGCCTGGCAGATGACCGACAACACCAAATTTACGCAGGGTGTTTCTGTGTTTGGTGCCGAGGATGCGACGCTGAATTCCGAAAGCGCTTTGAATGTGGCTATCAATGAACACTTCGGTTTGAAATTGGCCTACAACGTGACCTGGAACTCTTCACCGCCAGAAACGGCACCGGATCATACCGATCGCAGAACCACGATTTCGCTGGGCTATAAAATGTAATCATAGCGGGCCGATGAAAGTGTCGGCCCGTTTTCATTATTATGGTTAACCCGCGCCAATAAATTCTCATCACGCGCAACGGCATTTATTTTTATTTGTACTTAGCCCCAAATCATTGCCGCCCACCGAAATAACAGCATTGCACCGCAGATGGCAACCAGCACCAGCACCATTTTCCAGTGTTTTACGGCAAATCGTTTTGTTGGCATAACCTAATCCTTGTTCGTTGATACGCATAGTCTATCAAACGGGGCCAAAAGATGCGCCTTCCCGGGAGCGATCGAGTTATGCCAACAAGGGGTCGGCTCAGAACCAGTGGAATCGTTCGGCGAGGATCAACACTAGACCTGTTGCGGAAAGGATGTTCAAAATCACAACCGTTCTACTGGATACATTCATGGTATGCACCTGTTGATATAAAAGGCATGTTCAAGAGTAGCCCAGCATGTCTGAAATGCGAGCGCCGGAGAGATGCAATCTGCAAATTTACGCTACGTGCCAGCCCATCATTCTGGCTGCAGAGGGTGCAATCTCCTTGCTGATAGTGTTAACATTACGTCGCTTGCCGTAAATCCGCATTAATCTGAATTCGGCAGGTGCATGATGACGAACCAATTTGACGATTGTTGGTCAGATGGTGTCGTAATCTATTGTCAAATCACGATTATTTTCTTTGTATATGCTCTTATGTGTGGGGCATCACTGCAAATAAGGATATAAAATGCCTGTAATTACTCTTCCTGATGGCAGCCAACGCCATTTCGACCACGCTGTTAGCCCTATGGATGTCGCCCTGGACATCGGTCCTGGCCTCGCGAAAGCGACCATCGCCGGCCGTGTTAACGGTGAGCTGGTTGATGCGTCCGATCTGATTGAAAACGATGCGACGCTTGCAATCATCACCGCGAAAGACGAAGAAGGTCTGGAGATCATTCGTCACTCCTGCGCACACCTGTTGGGTCATGCTATCAAGCAGCTGTGGCCAAACACCAAAATGGCGATCGGTCCGGTTATCGACAACGGTTTCTACTACGACGTTGATCTTGACCACACCCTGACCCAGGAAGATATCGACGCGCTCGAAAAACGTATGCACGAGCTCGCCGAGACCAACTATGACGTCATCAAGAAGAAAGTCAGCTGGCACGAAGCGCGTGAAACCTTCGTCAAGCGTGGCGAAAGCTATAAAGTCTCTATTCTCGATGAAAACATTGCTCATGATGACAAGCCTGGCTTGTACCATCACGAAGAATACGTCGACATGTGCCGTGGACCGCACGTGCCGAACATGCGCTTCTGTCATCATTTCAAACTGATGAAGATCGCCGGCGCCTACTGGCGTGGCGACAGCAACAACAAGATGTTGCAGCGTATCTATGGTACCGCGTGGGCGGATAAGAAAGCCCTGAACGCGTACCTGCAGCGCCTGGAAGAGGCCGCGAAGCGTGACCACCGTAAAATCGGTAAGCAGCTTGACCTGTACCACATGCAGGAAGAAGCGCCGGGTATGGTGTTCTGGCATAACGATGGCTGGACTATCTTCCGTGAACTGGAAACGTTCGTACGTTCCAAGCTGAAAGAGTACCAGTATCAGGAAGTGAAAGGCCCGTTCATGATGGACCGTGTGCTGTGGGAAAAAACCGGTCACTGGGACAACTATAAAGATGCGATGTTCACCACCTCGTCCGAGAACCGTGAATACTGCATCAAGCCAATGAACTGCCCGGGCCACGTTCAGATCTTCAACCAGGGTCTGAAATCCTACCGCGACCTGCCGCTGCGTATGGCGGAGTTCGGTAGCTGCCACCGTAACGAGCCATCAGGTGCGCTGCACGGTCTGATGCGCGTGCGTGGCTTTACGCAGGATGATGCGCATATCTTCTGTACTGAAGATCAGGTTCGTGATGAAGTTAACGCCTGTATTCGTATGGTCTACGATATGTACAGCACCTTTGGCTTCGAGAAGATCGTGGTCAAACTCTCAACGCGTCCGGAAAAACGTATCGGTAGCGATGAGACCTGGGATCGCGCAGAAGCGGATCTCGCCGTAGCGCTGGAAGAGAACGGTATTCCGTTCGAATACCAGCTGGGCGAGGGCGCATTCTACGGTCCGAAAATTGAATTTACCCTGTATGACTGCCTCGATCGCGCATGGCAGTGCGGTACTGTACAGCTGGACTTCTCCCTGCCGCAGCGTTTAAGCGCCTCTTATGTTGGCGAAGACAACGAGCGTCAGGTACCGGTCATGATTCACCGCGCTATTCTCGGTTCTCTGGAGCGCTTCATCGGCATCCTGACCGAAGAGTTCGCGGGCTTCTTCCCAACCTGGCTTGCGCCAGTGCAGGTCGTGGTGATGAACATTACCGATTCTCAGGCAGATTACGTTAAAGAATTGACGCAGAAACTACAAAATGCGGGCATTCGCGTAAAAGCAGACTTGAGAAATGAGAAGATTGGCTTTAAAATCCGCGAGCACACTTTACGTCGTGTCCCGTATATGTTGGTCTGTGGTGATAAAGAGGTGGAAGCAGGCAAAGTTGCCGTTCGCACCCGCCGTGGTAAAGACCTGGGCAGCCTGGACGTAAGTGAAGTGATTGAGAAGCTGCAACAAGAGATTCGCAGCCGCAGTCTTCAACAACTGGAGGAATAAGGTATTAAAGGCGGAAAACGAGTTCAAACGGCACGTCCGAATCGTATCAATGGCGAGATTCGCGCCCAGGAAGTTCGCTTAACAGGTCTGGAAGGCGAGCAGCTGGGGATTGTGAGTCTGAGAGAAGCGATCGAAAAGGCTGAAGAAGCTGGAGTAGATTTAGTTGAAATCAGCCCTAACGCCGAACCGCCAGTTTGTCGTATCATGGACTACGGCAAGTTCCTTTATGAAAAGAGTAAGTCTTCTAAGGAACAGAAGAAGAAGCAAAAAGTTATCCAGGTTAAGGAAATCAAATTCCGTCCTGGTACCGACGATGGCGATTATCAGGTAAAACTCCGCAGCCTGATTCGCTTTCTGGAAGATGGCGATAAGGCCAAGATCACGCTGCGTTTCCGCGGTCGTGAGATGGCCCACCAACAGATTGGTATGGAAGTGCTTAACCGCGTCCGTGACGATCTGAGTGAACTGGCAGTAGTCGAATCCTTCCCTACGAAGATCGAAGGCCGCCAGATGATCATGGTGCTCGCTCCTAAGAAGAAACAGTAAGGCCTTCAAGCAGCAAAATCTGTGGAGCCTTCGGGTTTCATAGGTTTTGTTCGCCTATGTTTCGTTTATTTAACAATGCGAAGTGGAAGTTATTAAGATGCCAAAAATTAAGACCGTACGCGGTGCTGCTAAGCGCTTCAAAAAAACCGGTGGTGGTGGATTTAAGCGTAAGCACGCAAACCTGCGTCATATTCTGACCAAAAAATCTACTAAGCGTAAACGTCACCTGCGTCCAAAAGGCCTTGTTTCTAAAGGCGATCTGGGTCTGGTTATCGCGTGCCTGCCGTACGCATAAGCCGTTAACGTTTAATTTTTTACTAAGAATATAGATACAGGAGAGCACATATGGCTCGCGTAAAACGTGGTGTAATTGCACGTGCACGTCACAAGAAAATTTTGAAACAAGCTAAAGGCTACTACGGTGCGCGTTCACGCGTATACCGCGTTGCCTTCCAGGCTGTTATCAAAGCAGGTCAGTACGCTTACCGTGACCGTCGTCAGCGTAAGCGTCAGTTCCGTCAACTGTGGATTGCGCGTATCAACGCAGCAGCACGTCAGAACGGTATTTCTTACAGCAAATTCATCAACGGCCTGAAAAAAGCCTCTGTTGAAATCGACCGTAAGATCCTGGCTGACATCGCAGTATTCGACAAAGTAGCGTTCACCGCTCTGGTCGAAAAAGCGAAAGCAGCACTGGCATAAGCCAGTTGAGAGAGGGGGCCTGGCTCCCTCTTTTCATTTAACACCATCAGAAGATTGACATTTATCCGTGCAGGCTTTTCAATAAGGTCTTACCGGTTTTTACCCAACAAGGTAACGCAAGCATGAATGCTGCTATTTTCCGCTTCTTCTTTTACTTTAGCACCTGACTCCAGGAGGCTAGCGCGTGAAAGATGAAACGAAAAACAGCGCCAGATAAGCCTCCCGATGGAGGCTTTTTTTGTGCCTGAATTTGAGAGAATAACTCCACCAAATCGGTGTCTGCACCGACATAATGAGGAAAATCATGTCACATCTCGCAGAGCTGGTTGCCAGTGCAACAGCCGCCATTAATCAGGCCTCAGATGTTGCCGCGTTAGACAATGTCCGCGTCGAATATCTTGGGAAGAAAGGGCACCTGACCCTTCAAATGACAACCCTGCGTGAACTGCCGCCAGAAGAACGCCCGGCAGCGGGTGCGGTGATTAACGAAGCCAAAGAGCAGGTTCAGCAGGCGCTGAACGCGCGTAAGGCCGAGCTGGAGAGCGCGGTACTAAACGCGCGTCTTGCGGCAGAAACCATCGACGTTTCTCTGCCGGGTCGCCGTATTGAAAACGGTGGTCTGCATCCGGTTACCCGTACTATCGATCGTATTGAAAGTTTCTTCGGTGAGCTCGGCTTTACCGTGGCGACTGGCCCGGAAATCGAAGATGATTACCACAACTTCGACGCCCTGAACATTCCTGGCCATCATCCGGCACGCGCTGACCACGACACTTTCTGGTTTGACGCGACGCGTCTGCTGCGTACCCAGACCTCTGGCGTTCAGATCCGTACCATGAAGGATCAGGAACCACCAATCCGCATCATCGCGCCGGGCCGCGTGTATCGTAACGACTACGATCAGACCCACACCCCAATGTTCCACCAGATGGAAGGTCTGATTGTTGATAAAAACATCAGCTTCACCAACCTGAAGGGCACGCTGCACGATTTCCTGAACAACTTCTTTGAGGAAGATTTGCAGGTTCGTTTCCGTCCGTCCTACTTCCCGTTCACCGAACCGTCTGCGGAAGTTGACGTGATGGGTAAAAACGGCAAATGGCTGGAAGTGCTGGGCTGCGGCATGGTGCATCCAAACGTGCTGCGCAACGTGGGTATCGATCCGGAAGTTTATTCCGGCTTTGCCTTCGGTATGGGCATGGAGCGTTTGACCATGCTGCGCTACGGCGTGACCGACTTACGTGCATTCTTCGAAAACGATCTGCGTTTCCTCAAACAGTTTAAATAAGGGCAGGACAGAACAATGAAATTCAGTGAACTGTGGTTACGCGAATGGGTTAACACCACGCTGGACAGCGAAGCGCTTTCCAACCAGATCACCATGGCGGGCCTGGAAGTTGACGGCGTTGAGCCGGTTTCCGGTGCCTTCAACGGCGTCGTGGTGGGTGAAGTGGTCGAGTGCGGCCAGCACCCTAATGCCGACAAACTGCGCGTGACAAAAGTGAACGTAGGCGGCGACCGTCTGCTGGACATCGTCTGCGGTGCGCCAAACTGCCGTCAGGGCCTGAAGGTGGCCGTGGCGACCGTCGGTGCCGTACTGCCGGGTGATTTCAAAATCAAAGCGGCCAAGCTGCGCGGTGAGCCGTCTGAAGGTATGCTGTGCTCCTTCTCTGAGCTGGGTATTTCCGACGACCACAACGGCATCATCGAGCTGCCGCTGGATGCGCCAGTTGGCACCGATATCCGTGAATACCTGAAGCTTGATGACAATACTATCGAAATCAGCGTCACGCCAAACCGTGCCGACTGCTTAGGTATCATCGGCGTGTCGCGCGACGTGGCCGTACTGAACCAGACCGAACTCAACGCGCCGGAGATTGTGCCAGTTGAAGCGACCATCAGTGACGTGCTGCCGATTCAGGTTGACGCTGCTGATGCCTGCCCGCGCTACCTCGGTCGCGTGGTAAAAGGCATTAACGTTAAAGCGCCAACCCCGCTTTGGATGAAAGAGAAGCTGCGCCGCTGCGGTATCCGCTCAATCGACGCCGTGGTTGACGTCACTAACTACGTTCTGCTGGAGCTGGGCCAGCCGATGCACGCGTTCGATAAAGATCGTATCGAAGGCGGCATCGTTGTGCGCATGGCGAAAGAGGGGGAAACCCTGGTGCTGCTGGACGGCACAGAAGCCAAACTGAACGCCGACACCCTTGTGATTGCTGACCACAGCAAAGCGCTGGCGATGGGCGGTATCTTTGGTGGGGAACACTCTGGCGTCAACGACGAAACGCAAAACGTCCTGCTGGAATGTGCGTTCTTCAGCCCGCTCTCCATCACCGGCCGCGCGCGCCGTCACGGCCTGCACACCGATGCGTCTCACCGCTACGAGCGCGGCGTTGACCCAGCGCTGCAGTACAAAGCGATGGAGCGTGCAACCCGCCTGCTGATCGACATCTGCGGCGGCGAAGCCGGCCCGGTTATCGACGTCACCAACGAAGCGACCCTGCCGAAGCGTGCGACCATTACCCTGCGCCGCAGCAAGCTCGATCGCCTGATTGGGCACCACGTTGCCGACGCGCAGGTGACCGACATCCTGACGCGCCTGGGCTGCGAAGTGACCGAAGGTCAGGACGAGTGGAAGGCCGTTGCGCCATCCTGGCGTTTCGACATGGAAATTGAAGAAGATCTGGTGGAAGAAGTGGCCCGTGTTTACGGCTACAACAACATCCCTGACGAGCCTGTGCAGGCGGGTCTGGTGATGGGCACCCACCGTGAAGCCGACCTGTCCCTGAAGCGTGTGAAAACCATGCTGAACGACAAAGGCTACCAGGAAGTGATCACCTACAGCTTCGTTGATCCTAAGCTGCAGCAGCTGATCCACCCGGGTCAGGAAGCGCTGATCCTGCCAAGCCCAATCTCCAGCGAAATGTCCGCGATGCGTCTGTCCCTGTGGACGGGCCTGCTGGGGACTATCGTTTACAACCAGAACCGCCAGCAAAACCGCGTGCGCATTTTCGAAAGCGGTTTGCGCTTTGTGCCGGATAATCAGGCAAATTTAGGCATCCGTCAGGATCTCATGCTGGCTGGTGCCATCAGCGGTAACCGCTACGAAGAGCACTGGGACCTGGCAAAAGGCACGGTTGATTTCTACGATATGAAGGGCGATCTGGAAGCGATTCTGGATCTGACCGGTAAATTATCTGAAATTGAATTCCGCGCGGAAGCGATTCCTGCGCTCCATCCGGGCCAGAGCGCGGCGATTTATTTAGACGGCAAACGCGTTGGTTTCATTGGCGTTGTCCACCCGGAGCTGGAGCGTAAGCTGGACCTGAACGGCCGTACCATCGTGTTCGAGCTGGAGTGGAGCCCGGTTGCAGACCGCGTCATTCCTCAGGCGCAGGACGTCTCCCGCTTCCCGGCGAACCGCCGTGATATCGCGGTTGTGGTCGCTGAAAACGTGCCCGCAGCAGATATTTTGGCCGAATGTAAGAAAGTTGGCGTAAATCAGGTAGTTGGCGTAAACTTATTTGACGTGTACCGCGGCAAGGGCGTAGCAGAAGGTTTCAAGAGCCTCGCTATCAGCCTTATCCTTCAGGATACCAGCCGTACACTCGAAGAAGAGGAGATTGCCGCTACCGTCGCCAAATGTGTAGAGGCATTAAAAGAGCGATTCCAGGCATCATTGAGGGATTGAACCTATGGCGCTTACAAAAGCTGAAATGTCAGAATATCTGTTTGATAAGCTTGGGCTTAGCAAACGGGATGCCAAAGAGCTGGTAGAGCTGTTTTTCGAAGAGATCCGTCGTGCTCTGGAAAATGGTGAGCAGGTAAAACTCTCCGGTTTTGGCAATTTTGATTTGCGAGACAAAAACCAACGTCCGGGCCGTAACCCGAAGACGGGGGAAGATATTCCCATTACAGCCCGCCGCGTGGTGACCTTCAGACCCGGCCAGAAGTTAAAGAGCCGCGTCGAAAACGCAACGCCTAAAGCAGAGTAATATGAACTAACCAAAAAGGCCGCCCACGCGGCCTTTTTTCTTTGCGCTCTCCGGCAAACACGCCGTAAAATCAATTACATCACTCGCTAACAAACCGTACACATGCTTGATTATGCTCATCGCCAGCACCGTTCCGATCGGCGTCGCCTGCTTCTGCTGGTGCTGCTGCTTATTCTTGCCGCGGGTATTAGCCTCTGCGCAGGCGACAGCTGGATCGGGCCTGAAAGCTGGCTGGGGCCTGACGGTCAGCTCTTCGTCTGGCAAATTCGCCTGCCGCGCACCGTCGCGGTGATCCTGGTCGGTGCCGCGCTGGCGCTGTCTGGCACTATTATGCAGGCACTGTTCGAAAACCCGCTGGCGGAGCCCGGCCTGCTGGGGGTGTCGAACGGTGCAGGCGTCGGGCTGATTGCGGCGGTGATGCTGGGCGGGGGAGGACTCTCCGGCTGGAGCATTAGCCTGAGCGCCATTCTCGGCGCATTGCTGATCACAGTCATTCTTCTTCGCTTCGCCAGACGTCACCTGTCGACCAGCCGGCTGCTGCTTGCCGGCGTCGCGCTGGGGATCATCTGTAGCGCGCTGATGACCTGGGCGGTCTACTTCTCGACCTCCTTTGACCTGCGTCAGCTCATGTACTGGATGATGGGCGGCTTTGGCGGCGTTGACTGGCACCAGGGTTGGCTAATGGCGTTGCTGGTACCGGTCATCGCGTGGGCTGCGCTGCAGGCCCAGCCGCTGAATCGGCTCGCGCTGGGGGAAATCTCTGCCCGCCAGCTCGGCATGCCGATTGGTTTCTGGCGTAACGTACTGGTCATTGCCATTGGCTGGCTGGTAGGCGTGAGCGTGGCCCTGGCGGGGGCGATTGGCTTTATCGGGCTGGTCATTCCGCACATGCTGCGTCTTTGCGGCTTCACGGATCATCGAACCTTGCTTCCGGCCTCGGCGGTTGCCGGGGCTGCCACGCTGCTGGTGGCCGACATCATCGCCCGTCTCGCCCTGACGGCCGCAGAATTGCCTGTTGGCGTGGTGACCGCAACGCTGGGCGCGCCAGTCTTTATCTGGCTACTATTAAAAGCTGGACGTTAAATCGACAACCTGAGGAAATGCTATGCAGTCAGATATCCTGAATACCGAAGTGACCACCATTGATGGGGATAACACCACGCTGGAAAGCTACAAAGGCAAGGTGTTGCTCATCGTCAACGTGGCATCGAAATGCGGCCTGACGCCGCAGTACGAGCAGCTGGAGAATATTCAGAAGGCCTGGGAGAAAGACGGTTTTACCGTGCTGGGCTTCCCGTGCAACCAGTTCCTGGGCCAGGAGCCGGGCAGCGAAGAAGAGATCAAAACCTTCTGCAGCACCACTTATGGCGTGACGTTCCCGATGTTCAGCAAAATTGACGTCAACGGTGAAGACCGCCATCCGCTGTATGCGAAGCTGATTGCCGCCGCGCCGAAGGCCGTTGCGCCGGAAGAGAGCGGTTTTTACGAGCGCATGGCCAGCAAAGGCCGCGCGCCGCTCTATCCGGACGATATTCTGTGGAACTTCGAAAAATTCCTGATTGGCCGTGACGGCCAGGTCGTTCAGCGTTTTTCGCCGGATATGACGCCTGAGGACCCGATCGTCATGGAATCTATTAAGTTGGCGCTGGCGAAATAATGTCGCTGCTGATGCAGCTCACGGACGTCGCCGAGAAGGGGCGTCTGGAGCCGGTAACCTGCGACATCAATTCGGGTGAAATCCTGCATCTCGTCGGGCCAAACGGCGCGGGTAAAAGCACGCTGCTGGCGCGGATGGCGGGGCTAACCACCGGGCCAGGGCAGATTACGCTGCTGGAACATGCTTTGGTCGACTGGTCACCCGCCTCGCTGGCCCACCGGCGTAGCTACCTGGTGCAGCAGCAGGTACCGCCTTTTGCGATGCCGGTCTGGCATTATCTGATGCTGCATCTGCACGACAAACAGCATACGGCACTGCTGGAGGAAGTGGCTGCGGCGTTAGGGCTGGAAGATAAACTGTCCCGGCTTGCCAGCCAGCTTTCCGGGGGGGAATGGCAGCGGGTGCGTCTGGCGGCGGTCATTCTGCAGATCCATCCCGCGGGCAATCCTCACGGGAGGATGCTGCTGCTGGATGAACCGATGAGCGGTCTGGATGTTGCCCAGCAGGCGGCGCTGGATAGCCTGCTAAGCGCTCTGAGCAGAAAAGGTATCGCCGTAGTGATGAGCAGCCACGATCTTAACCATACGTTACGTCACGCCCATCGCGTGTGGCTCCTGTCGCGCGGCAGGATGATCGCCAGCGGTACGCGGGATCGGGTCCTTACGCCGCCAAATCTTGCCCGCGCCTACAACATGTCGTTCCGCAGGCTGGATATAGAGGGACATAAGATGCTGATTTCTACCGGGCAGGAGTAACCGTTTCTTGCCTGTTAACACAATTGCACGCTAAATTACCAAAAGAACAATAAAAGCAGAGGATTCGTCTGAAAATGCGATTCTGGTTTCTCTTCGTGGCGGCACTCTTTCTTGCGGGATGCAGCAGCCATCGTGCACCGCCGCCTAATCCGCGGCTATCGGATTCTATCACCGTTATTGCCAGCCTTAACGATCAGCTGAGCAACTGGCGCGGCACGCCTTATCGCTACGGCGGCATGAGCCGCGGTGGGGTGGACTGCTCAGGCTTTGTCCTGATGACGTTTCGTGACAAGTTTGATTTACAGCTTCCGCGAGACACGCGCAAGCAGGCGGAAATAGGCACTGAAATTGATAAAGACGATCTCCTTCCCGGTGACCTGGTCTTTTTCAAAACCGGCTCGGGAGAAAGCGGCCTGCATGTTGGGATATATGATACAGACAATCAGTTTATTCATGCCTCTACCAGCCGCGGCGTGATGCGCTCTTCTCTCGATAACGTGTACTGGCGTAAAAATTTCTGGCAGGCGCGACGTATTTAGACTGCCCGAACACGTTTCTTATGTCGGCATGGTAACTATTAAACCATGCCGTTTTTCTCAAATAAGCTGATTAAAGTTAAATTTACCTAAATTAGCAACATCCTTATGTGTCTGTTTTATCTAAAACTGGCTATTATTCAGTAACCAGGATAAGATTATTTTAGATTCAGGGATAAATCTGAAAATTAATACGGAACTAATGAAATTAAACTTATTAAAATCAAGACAGTGGAATTGTGTCAGCAATTGCTCCAGGATGTCCTCTCTCATCTTTAATGCGGGGCGAGTGCAATGATTATTACGCTAGATAATGCTTACCAGTCTGAACTGATGCTTCTGCCTGCCCGTAATAGCGCAGGCGAGCTAAAAGGTTTAGAAATACTGGTTAACTTTACTGGCGTCGGCACCGATGTGAGGATCCCCACTGAGCTCGTTATCCCTCGGCTTTCAGCGGCAGAGGAGTTAGCGCTGTTTAACGAAAAACTGCAATTGCTTGATACCTGTAAACTGTTTTTTATTCAGCATCAGTTAATTGCATGGATCAATATTACACCAGCAATTGTTGAGTTTTTATTAAGTAATGGGAATGCTGTTTCAATTCTTGAGCGTTATCCG
>NZ_JAAQOK010000044.1:0-36848 GCF_011683705.1 Enterobacter sp. 725m/11
TCCGTCGTCGGCAGCGTCAGATGTGTATAAGAGACAGGTGGTTGGGCCGGGCATGGCGGCGGACATGAAGCTCGGGGACGTAATGAAAGCGGAAAACGCCACCTTCGGCATCTCCTTCTGCGGCAGCGGCGGCGCGGGTGCCATCACCGCCCAAACCAAATATGGCTACAAGGCCAAATACGGCATGCGTTCCGTGGAAGAGGGCGTGACCGCCATCAACGAAGGCTGCAACGTGCTGGGCTTTGGCTTTATGGATAAAGAAGAGCTGGGCGAGCGTCTGGTGCAGGCGTGGCAGAAGAAATACGGCGCATAAGCATGAAAGAACAGTTCACAACCACGGTGAGAGTGAAGGGGAAGGGCGATGCCAAAGCGCGCGCCTTTGCCGACGCCCTCAACCACGTTCAGGCAGCGGTGATGAAAGCCTCACCGCATATCTTACTGCGTATTGAGCCACAGGATGTGCAGGTTGTTCAGGCGCAAGAAGCGGTGCGTAAAGAAGCGTTTCTGTTCTTCTTTTTGCGCCGGGAAAGACGCACCTACAGCGTGGAGCTGGATGTGACCGTCAACGTGACTGCCATCAATCTCGACCAGGTGGATTTCGTCACGCAACGCTGATTATTCATAAAAGGGCAGACTGATGTTCTTAATTATATTAATAAAATCGCTCATCATTGGCGGCCTGGTTGGCGTCGGTGTCGGAGCCGGGGCTGCACGCATGTTTCATGCGCCTACCACTCAGGGTATGGGCGCGTTTCGTACGTTGGGGGAACTGAACTCCTGTGAAGGGGATCCGGCGTCCCACTTCTCCTTTGGGTTAGGTTTCTTCTTTAACGCCTGGGCCTCTTCCGTGGCTGCAGGTGCCTTCACACAGGACGTTGACCACCGCATCATCCCGAACTGGGGTGCTGCTGCACTGATGATCAAAAACCGTAACGTCGGCGAAACGCTGCACGATCCCCGCAAAATGGCGATTGCCTGCGGCGTGATTGGCATGCTCGTCGTCACCTTCCTGAACCTGACCGCCTCCTCCGTGCCGGCAGCGCTGCAGGTCACCGCCGTGAAGGTGCTGGTGCCTGCCGCGAACCTGCTGGTTAACACCGTGATGCCGGTGATCTTCTGGCTGGCGGCCATCGACGCGGGAAAAAAATCGGGCTTCTGGGCCACCATCTTTGGCGGCGCGGCGCAGCTGATCATGGGGAACGCCGTACCGGGTCTGGTTCTCGGCATCCTGATCGGTAAAGGCGTTGAGGAGAGCGGCTGGAACCACGTCACCAAAGTGATGATGGCGGCGATCGTCCTGCTGTTCGTGTTGAGCGGCTTCTTCCGCGGCTTCGACATGAAGATGATCGAATCCTTCCATCTGACCGTGCCGAACTGGCTCGACATGATCCACAACTCGCTCAGCGGTAAATAACAGGAGCCTCTACATGGAACAGAATAAAGGTTTTTGGTATGCCGACTGGTCGTTCCCGATCTTCGTTGGCCTGCTCTCCTCCGGCGTCTTCGCCGGGACGCACATGTACTACCTCTACGGCATCGGCGCGTTTAACGAAGTGGCCTTCGTGGCGATGCTGAAAGCGGGAATCGATACCGGCGTCTACGGCGCGGTGGCGGCGTTCGGCGCGAGCTTCCTGTTCGCCCGCATTATTGAAGGGTCGCTGGTGGGTATTCTCGACATCGGTGGGGCGATCCAGACCGGCGTGGGCCTCGGCGTACCGGCGCTGCTGCTGGGCGCGGGGATCATGTTCCCGGTGACCAACTTCATTGCCTCGCTGATTACCGGCCTGGTGATTGGTCTGGCGATTGGCTACGTCATCATCCTGGCGCGTAAGTTCACCATCAACCAGAGCAACTCCACCTACGGCGCAGACGTGATGATGGGCGCGGGTAACGCCTCCGGCCGCTTCCTCGGGCCGCTGATTATCCTCAGCGCGATGACCGCCTCCATTCCAATCGGCGTCGGTTCGCTGGTAGGCGCGCTGCTGTTCTACATCTGGCAGAAGCCGATTACCGGTGGCGCCATCCTCGGCGCAATGATTTTGGGCTGGCTGTTCCCGGTCGCCCTTTAATACCCGCGGGCGCTCCGGCGCCCGCCCTATCAGGAGATCCTCATGTTTGATTTACTCCTGCGCCGTGCGCGCCTCGCCGACGATACCCTGACCGATATCGCCATTCAGGACGGGAAGATCGCCGCGACGGGCGAAATTGACGCTCCCGCCCGTAAAACGGTTGAGCTTAACGGTGACGTGTACGTTAGCGCGGGCTGGATTGACTCCCACGTTCACTGCTACCCGAACTCACCGATTTACCACGACGAGCCGGACAGCGTGGGCATTGCCACCGGCGTCACTACCGTGGTGGACGCGGGCAGTACCGGGGCCGACGACGTGGACGATTTTTACGACATCACCCGCAAAGCCTCCACCGACGTCTTTGCCCTGCTGAATATCTCCCGCGTGGGGCTGATTGCCCAGAACGAATTGGCCAACATGGCAAACATTGACGCCGATGCGGTGAAGCAGGCGGTGAAGCGCCACCCTGATTTTATTGTCGGCCTGAAGGCGCGCATGAGCAGCAGCGTGGTTGGTGAAAACGGCATCACGCCGCTGGAGCGCGCCAAAACCATCCAGAAAGAGAATGGCGACTTGCCGCTGATGGTGCACATCGGCAACAACCCGCCGAACCTCGACGAAATCGCCGAGCTGTTAAGCTCCGGCGACATCATTACCCACTGCTATAACGGGAAGCCTAACCGCATTCTGACGCCGTCCGGCGAGCTGCGCGCCTCCATCACCTCCGCCCTTAAGCGCGGCGTGCGTCTGGACGTCGGCCACGGCACGGCGAGCTTCAGCTTTGAGGTGGCGAAACGCGCCATCGCGATGGGCATTCTGCCGCATACCATCAGCTCGGATATCTACTGCCGCAACCGCATCAACGGCCCGGTGGGCTCGCTGGCAAGCGTGATGTCGAAGTTTCTCGCCATCGGCATGTCATTGCCGCAGGTGATTGACTGCGTGACCTCGAACGCCGCCGACGGCCTGCGCCTGACGCGCAAGGGCCGCATTCAGCCGGGTCTCGACGCCGACCTGACGCTGTTCACGATTAAACGCCAGCCAACGGTGCTGACGGACGCTGAAAACGACAGCCTGCAGGCTGAACACATTCTGGTGCCGCTTGCCGCGATCCGCGCGGGCAAGGGCTACATGACCGAACAAGGGAGCACGGAACATGCCTTCGATTTATGAGAAGTATAATTTAAAGCAGGTTATCAACACCTCTGGCCGCATGACGGCGCTGGGCGTCTCCACGCCGCGCCCGGAAGTAGTGCAGGCGGCGATGGACGGCATGAATCATTACTTCGAGATGAAGGATCTGGTTAACAAAACCGGGGAATACATCGCGAAGCTGCTGGATGTGGAAGGCGCGACGGTGGTCTCCTGCGCGTCGGCGGGCATCGCCCAGTCCGTGGCGGCGGTGCTGGTAAAAGACAGCGACTGGCTGCTGGAAAACCTGCACGTCACCCCAATCGAGAACAATGAAATCGTCCTGCCGAAAGGCCACAACGTTAACTTTGGCGCGCCGGTCGGCACCATGGTGGCGCTGGGCGGCGGCAAGCTGGTGGAAGCGGGTTACGCCAACGAATGTTCCGCCGATCAGCTGGCGGCGGCCATCACCCCGCGCACGGCGGCGATCCTCTACATCAAATCGCACCACTGCGTGCAGAAAAGCATGCTCAGCGTCGAGCAGGCGGCAGTCGTCGCACGTAAACACTCCCTGCCGCTGATCGTCGATGCCGCGGCGGAAGAAGATCTGCACGTGTACTACCGCTCCGGCGCGGATCTGGTGATTTACAGCGGCGCGAAGGCGATCGAGGGGCCAACCAGCGGCCTGGTGATCGGCAAAACCCAGTACGTTGAGTGGGTGAAACGCCAGACGGCGGGCATTGGCCGCGCTATGAAGGTGGGTAAAGAGGGGATCCTTGGCCTGACCTGCGCCATTGAACACTACCTGACGGCCACCAAGGAAAGCGGTGCCGAGATGGTGGCGAAGATGACACCGTTTATCGACGCGCTCAACACCCTGAACGGCGTCACCGCCCGCGTGGTCTGGGATAGCGCGGGTCGCGATATCGCCCGCACCGAAATTAAGTTCGACGAAGCCACCACAGGCGTCGGCACGGGTGACCTGGTGAACGCGCTCAAGCAGGGCGAATACGCCATCTATTTCCGTGGCTACAAGGCCAACGAAGGGATTATCGAAGCGGACGTGCGCAGCGTAAGTGCTGACCAGCTGAACATCGTCTACCGCCGCATTAGTGAAGTATTAGGACAGGAGAAAAACGCATGAAACTGACCCCCAATTTTTACCGTGACCGCGTCTGCCTGAACGTGCTGGCCGGCTCGAAAGCCAACGCCAGCGCCATTTACGAGGCGGCGGAAGGTCACGTGCTGGTGGGCGTGCTCTCCAAAAATTACCCGGACGTGGCGAGCGCGGTCGCGGATATGCGTGAATACGCGGCGCTGATTGATAACGCGCTCTCCGTGGGGCTGGGTGCGGGCGATCCGAACCAGTCGGCGATGGTGAGCGAGATCTCCCGCCAGGTGCAGCCGCAGCACGTCAACCAGGTCTTCACCGGCGTGGCCGCGAGCCGCGCGCTGCTGGGGCAGAATGAATCGGTGGTCAATGGCCTGGTCTCTCCGACCGGTACCGTCGGCATGGTGAAAATCTCCACCGGCCCGCTGAGCAGCAAAGCGCCGGACGGCATCGTGCCGGTTGAAACGGCGATTGCCCTGCTGAAAGATTTCGGCGGCAGTTCGATCAAGTACTTCCCGATGGGCGGCCTCAAGTGCCGTGACGAATACCAGGCGGTGGCGGAAGCCTGCGCCCGTCACGACTTCTGGCTGGAGCCGACGGGGGGTATCGATCTGGAAAACTATGAGGCGATCCTGCAGATCGCCCTCGACGCGGGCGTAAGCAAAATCATCCCGCATATCTACAGTTCAATTATCGACAAAGCCAGCGGCGATACGCGTCCCGAAGATGTGCGTACGCTGCTGGCGATGACGAAGAAGCTGGTGAAGTAGAACTCACACATATAAAGGAGCCACCATGCACACCCGTAACCTGCTTGTCGCTTCACTCTCAATGCTCGCCACCGCCGCCATCGCCCAGACGCAATACGCCTGGGTGGGTACCTATAATCCGAACGGTGAAGGGCTGTACCGTTTTACCGTTGACCCGCAAACCGGCGCGCTCGATAACAAAACGCTGGTGAGCAAACTGCCGAATGCGGCGCAGTTGACCCTTTCGCAAGACGGTAAAACGCTGTATCTGGCAAGCGAAGTGGAGCAGGGCGTGGTGCAGGCGCTGCGCGTCGGCGATAACGGTGAGCTGAGCGAGCTGAATCAGGTGGCCTCCGGCGGTGCCGGGCCGGTGTATCTTTCGCTAACGCCAAACGGCAAGCATCTGCTGGTGGCGAACTACGTCAGCGGATCGATTGCCGTTTTGCCCGTCAACGCGGACGGCAGCCTGGGTGACGCGACGGACAGACATCAGGACCAGGGCGAACCGGGCGCGGCGAAGCCGGAAGCGGCTGTCGAAGGTAGCTTTGCCATCAGCGATCATAACGGCCCGCATGCGCACATGATCGCCGCCGATCCGAGCGGGAAATACGTTTTTTCCACCGATCTTGGGCTGGATCGTATCTATCAGTACCGCTTTGACGATCGAACCGGAAAGCTAACGCCGAACGATCCGCCGTTTATCAGCGCCTCTTCGAAAGGTGCCGGTCCGCGCCACTTCGTCTTTACGCCGAAAGGCGATGCCCTGTGGCTGATTAACGAAGAGGCCTCTACGCTCACCCATTATGCGCTGGACAGCAACGGCAGGCTGAAAGAGGGCAAAACGATCTCTGCCCTGCCGGACGGTTACAAAGGCACCAGTTTTGCTGCCGGGCTGGCGCTAAGCGCCGATGGTAAACAGCTGTATGTGGCGAACCGTTTGCATAACAGCATCGGGCACTTTACCGTAACAGCGGAGGGCACGCTGACGCATCAGGAGGATGTCTGGACGCGCGGCGACTACCCGCGCACCCTGACGCTCGATCAGCAGGGACGCTGGCTGTACGTCATGAACCAGCGCAGCGACAACATTACCCGTTTCCGTGTGGCGCAGGACGGCAAGCTGAGCTTCGAGCCAGACTATACCCCGGTCGGCAGCCCATCCCAGATGGTCATTTCACCCTGAGCAGTAAGAGGACAACGACGTGAGATTTCCGAACCAACGTTTAGCGCAACTTTTCGATCTGTTGCAAAACGAGACGCTGCCGCAGGACGAGCTGGCGCAGCGGCTGTCGGTCTCCACGCGAACCGTCCGCGCAGATATCACCGCCCTGAACGCGCTACTGGCGAGCCACGGCGCGCAGTTTATTCTGAGCCGGGGTAACGGCTACCAGCTTAAAATTGACGATGCCGAGCGCTATCAGCAGCTGCAGGCATCGCACCCGCGCGCGCTGCGTATTCCCCGAACGGGACCGGAGCGCGTGCACTATCTGGTGGTGCGTTTCCTGACGTCGGCGTTTTCACTTAAGCTTGAAGATCTGGCCGACGAGTGGTTTGTCAGCCGCGCCACCTTGCAGAGCGACATGGTGGAAGTGCGCGAGTGGTTCCAGCGCTATAACCTGACGCTGGAAACCCGCCCGCGCCACGGCATGAAGCTGTTTGGCAGCGAGATGTCGGTCCGCGCCTGCCTGACCGATCTTCTGTGGGAGCTGGCGCAGCAGGACAGCCTTAACCCGCTGGTGACGGAGGTCGCGCTCAACGCCGGGGTACCGGAGCAGATGGTGGTCGTGCTTCACGACGCGCTCACCCGCCATCACATTCGTCTGACCGACGAAGGCGAACTGTTCCTGCGCCTGTACTGCGCGGTGTCGGTGCGGCGCATCAGCGAGGGGTATCCGCTGCCGGAATTCCACGCGGAAGACGTGGAAGAGAACGTGCGCGAGGCGGCGAAGGATATCGCGGTGGCCATTCAGGAGCTGGCGGGCAAGGCGCTTGCGCCATCGGAAGAGAGCTGGCTGTGCGTCCACATCGCGGCACGGCAGATTCAGGAGATTGCCCCCAGCGCGATTAACGCCGACGACGACGAAGCGCTGGTCAACTATATCCTGCGCTACATCAACACCCATTATAACTACAACCTGCTCAGCGACGCGCAGCTGCACGCCGATCTGCTCACGCACATCAAAACCATGATCACCCGCGTGCGCTATCAAATCATGATCCCCAATCCGCTGCTGGACAACATCAAGCAGCACTATCCGATGGCGTGGGATATGACTCTCGCAGCGGTGTCGAGCTGGGGCAAATACACGCCGTATGCGATCAGCGAAAACGAGATTGGTTTTCTGGTGCTGCACATCGGCGTGGGGCTGGAACGCCACTACAACATCGGCTACCAGCGCCAGCCACGCGTGCTGCTGGTGTGCGACGCCGGTAATGCGATGGTGCGCATGATCGAGGCGGTGCTCCAGCGCAAATACCCGCAGATCGAGGTGACGCGCACGCTCACTCTGCGCGAATACGAGCTGGTGGATGCCATCGGCGAAGACTTTGTCATCTCCACCGCCCGCGTGAGTGAAAAATCTAAACCGGTGGTGACGATCGCTCCGTTCCCGACCGATTATCAGTTAGAACAGATCGGCAAGCTGGTGCTGGTGGACCGCACCCGCCCGTGGATGCTGGAGAAATACTTCGACGCGGCCCATTTTCGCATTCTCGACAAGCCTGTTGACCAGCAAACGCTGTTCCGCGAGCTGTGTGACCAGCTTGAACGCGAAGGCTTTGTCGGCGCGGAGTTTCTGGATTCGGTCGTTGAGCGTGAAGCTATCGTCAGCACCATGCTCGGCGACGGCATCGCGCTGCCGCACTCCCTCGGCCTGCTGGCACAGAAAACGGTGGTCTACACGGTGCTGGCTCCGCAGGGTATTCAGTGGGGGGATGAAACGGCGCACGTCATCTTCCTGCTCGCCATCAGCAAAAGCGAGTACGAAGAGGCGATGGCGATTTACGACATCTTCGTCACTTTCCTGCGAGAACGCGCGATGACGCGCCTGTGCCAGTGCGAGGATTTTGCGGCGTTTAAGGCTGAGGCGATGGAGAGTTTGAGCCGGTTTTGAGGCCAGGCGGATAGAGGTTATCCGCCTTCATTCACCGCAAATGATGCACAACCTGGTTGCTGCTGCCGCGCCAGATCAGGGCCGGATCTTTTAAATCCTGCACGAACTTGCCGTCCACCAGCACGTTAATCAAATCCACGACTTCCCTCTGAGCAGCATTCAGCTCTTCCAGCTTATATCCCGTCCAGACCCAGATATCTTTTCCCGCACACTCACGGCGAATGCGCTTCACCAGCTTCAGGATCTCCGGCACGTTTTGCGGATGGAGCGGATCGCCGCCGGAGAACGAAATCCCCTGGCGTTTGATGCGCGTGTCGTTCAGGTCGTTGATGATGCGGTCTTCCATTTCAGCGGTAAACGGCATGCCGGAATTTACGCGCCAGGTGCTTTTGTTGTAGCAGCCGGGGCACTCATGTACGCAGCCTGAAACGAACAGGGTGCAGCGGGTGCCGGGGCCGTTGACGATGTCGACGGGGTAGTACTGATGGTAGTTCATAGCGGTTAACCAAGCCGGGTACAGTGTGAGTGCGGATTGTAGGCCCGGTAAGCGTAGCGCCACCGGGCATAAATGTGGCAGTGGCTCAACCGATCTGCCCATTCCCCAGATGTTTCACCCGGCGCTTCACCTCTTCCTGCTTGCCGGCGTTAAACGGACGGGCATCCGGGCTGCCGAGATAGCCGCACACGCGACGGGTCACGGAGACACGGGCTGCATCGTGGTTGCCGCATTTCGGGCAGGTAAAGCCTTTGCTCGTACACTCGAACTCACCGGTAAAGCCACACTCGTAGCATTCGTCGATTGGCGTATTGGTCCCGTAATACGGCACGTGCTGATAGCTATAATCCCACACGTCTTCCAGCGCCTTCAGGTTGTGCTGGATGTTCGGGTACTCGCCGTAGCAGATGAAGCCGCCGCTGGCGATGGGCGGATAGGCCGCTTCGAAGTCGATCTTGTCGTACGGGTTTACCTTTTTCTCCACGTCGAGGTGGAAGCTGTTGGTGTAGTACCCTTTGTCGGTCACGCCTTCCACAATCCCGAACTCGGCGGTGTCCAGACGGCAGAAGCGGTCGCACAGGTTCTCGCTCGGCGTACTGTAAAGGCTAAACCCGTAGCCAGTTTCCTCTTTCCACTGGTCAACCGCGTCGCGCAGGCGCTGGACAATCGCAATGCCTTTTTCGCGCAGGGCCTCGCTGTCGTACATATGCGCGTCGCCAGACAGGGCGTTGATGGTTTCGTGGATGCCGATATAGCCCAGCGAAATCGACGCGCGGCCGTTTTTGAAGATCTCGGACACGTCATCGTCCGCCTTCAGGCGCACGCCGCAGGCCCCTTCCATATAGAGGATGGGCGCCACGCGGGCTTTCACCCCTTCAAGGCGTGCGATACGGGTCATCAGCGCCTTACGCGCCAGCTGCAGTCGTTCATCCAGCAGTTTCCAGAATTCAGCTTCATTGCCTTTGGCCTCCAGCGCGATGCGCGGCAGGTTCAGGCTGATGACGCCCAGGTTGTTACGCCCGTCGTGGATCTGCTCGCCGTTTTCATCCTCGTACACCCCGAGGAAGCTGCGGCAGCCCATAGGCGTTTTAAACGAACCGGTGACTTTTACCACCTGGTCATAGTTCAGGATGTCCGGGTACATGCGCTTGCTCGCGCACTCCAGCGCCAGCTGTTTGATGTCGTAGTTCGGATCGCCAAACTTGTGGTTCAGGCCGTCACGGATGGCGAACACCAGCTTCGGGAACACCGCGGTTTTGCGGTTCTTGCCGAGGCCGGAAATACGGTTGCGCAGAATGGACTGCTGGATCAGGCGTGATTCCCAGCTGGTGCCCAGGCCAAAACCGAAGGTTACAAACGGCGTCTGTCCGTTGGCGGTGTGCAGCGTGTTCACTTCATATTCCAGCGACTGGAACGCGTCGTAGCACTCTTTTTCGGTACGGGAGTGCGCATAGCCGTCCGCGTCCGGGATCTGCCACTCTTCGGCAGTTTTCCGATGCTTGTTGAAGCTCGCCGTCACGAACGGGGCCAGCACTTCGTCAATGCGGTTAATGGTGGTCCCGCCATAAATATGGCTCGCCACCTGAGCGATAATCTGTGCCGTTACCGCTGTCGCCGTGGAGATCGACTTAGGCGGTTCAATCTCGGCGTTACCCATTTTAAAGCCCTGGGTCAGCATGCCTTTCAGGTCGATCAGCATGCAGTTGAACATCGGGAAGAACGGCGAGTAATCGAGGTCGTGATAGTGGATCTCGCCGCGCTCGTGTGCCGAGACCACGTCGCGCGGCAGCAGATGCTGGCGGGCATAGTGTTTGGCGACGATACCGGCCAGCAGATCGCGCTGGGTCGGGATCACTTTGCTGTCTTTGTTGGCGTTTTCATTGAGCAGGGCAGAGTTGGTCTGCTCCACCAGGCCACGGATCTCCTGATTCAGGCGACCGCGCTTCTCACGCTGCACGTCGCGATCGTGGCGATACTCAATGTAGGCGCGGGCTAACTGTTTGTAGGGGCCAGCCATCAGCTGGTTTTCAACCGCGGTCTGGATCTCGTTGATATCGACCTGGCTGCGTTCAGTCATCTGGCTGCTAACGACTTCTGCGACGGTGGCGCAGTAATCTGCGTCATCGACTCCCGCTGCTTTAGCTGCACGCAGAATGGCTTCCTGGATGCGCTCTGATTTAAACGGCACTTTACAGCCATCACGTTTCATCACATGCGGTGTCATGATCACTCCATTTTTAAAAACAGGTTATCCACAGAGGTGGAGAAGTATTCACCGGACGTATTCCCCGCCAGGCCAAAGACTTCCCCCGTTCCCAGCTCGTGTTATCCACAATTCCGGCCAGCGTAAGCGCCGTCTTGTTGTTGGAATAGTAGACGATTAATACAAGATGTTGGGTCGGCGTGCATTTTAAGTTCTACATATAGTGATTTGCATCAAACATGTTTGCGATTTTTTTGATTCAGAACAAAGTAAAAAGACGAGAGTACAAACGGCGGGCGCTTCAGCCTTTGTAAAGACGCGAAGGAAAAATCTGATTAATTATTCAACAAAAACAAGCGCTCAACGTGGTACATGCTGAGCGCCGTTCGGTTAACTCACCGCGCAGGCCCAGCTCAATCCTGCCTGTAAAAAGGCTGCGGTAGCGATACTGCCCAGTATCACCGGAATGAGAAGGGAGCGGTCAGGGGCCGCATCCTGTTTTTGAGGTTCTTCAGCACTCAGGGCGGACATCGCCTCTTCCCGGGTGCGCGCCGCCAGAAGCTGCGCGCGCACTCGATCTTCTGTTAATAAACTGGTCAGCGTCGTCAGCAGTTGCATATGGGTACTGCCTGCTTCCGCGGGCGGAATGGCGAGCAGGAAAACCATTCTGACCTCTTCATCACCGTCCAGCCCCGGCCAGCGTATCGGGTCGTCAAAGAGTGCCAGACAAAACGCCGCCTGCTGCACCGCCTCGGTTTTACCGTGCGGAACGGCGAGCGCTTCACCCAGCGCGGTAGGGCCTTCGCTTTCGCGCTGTAATACGCTCTGGATGAATGTTTCTGCATCGCAGATGATTTTTCGCCTGGCGAGCGGTTCGGCGAGCCAGCGGATCAGCGCTTCAGGCGTACGGTGCGGCGGGTTGATAAAAACCAGATCGGGGTGCGTCAATGCAAGCAAGTTCATATTAAGCCTCCATCAAAAAATCGCAGGTTGCGAAAGGGGGGATTGCCGTTACTGGCGGCACAGGCTCTTCCAGATAGTTGATCTGACATAGCCCCACCAGACTTTCCGGGACGGGAACCGGCTGCGTCCCGGCGTTAAACACGCGGACGACGGTGCCATTCGACCGTTGCGCATGGGGCAGGGCAGAAAGGACTAGCGGCTCCGGCAGAGTCAATAATGAGAATTCTGCCGGAAGCTGATGCTCGGGCAGACGCAACGCAAAGCGTTCAAGTCGGTGATCGAGCGTATGTAGCGTTTGCCGCTGATAGGTGAAAGGCTGTCCCGCAGCCTGGTTTTCCAGCTGGCGAAGCGTGAGATGATCGGCGCTGTCGGCCAGCGCGACGGTAAATGAAAAGTGCAGCGGTTTCAGTAACTGGGCGTCGGGGGTCTCAACCACCGTATTATTAATGCCGGACGCTCGGCCCGGTCGCCAGGCGAGATCGTTGCGCCCGAGCACGCCCGTCGCTTTAAACAACGTCATGGCAATCTTCGCGGGTTCGCTGCCGATAATCTGAAATTCCTTCATACCGCGACTATTCACCACCAGCGCTTTGCCCGCTTCCGCGACAGCAATAATGCCTTCGGTGGTTTCGATATCCACGGGCATCTCGCGATAGCGCTCCTGCCAGTTTCCACTCTCACACCCCGTATCGCGCTGGATTATCGCGAAGGGCTGGGAGGCGATAGCGTGACGGGTGCGAATATCGCTGCCGATCAGTAAACGTAGCCGGTGATCGCAGTGGCTGTTTTCCAGCGAAGCCTCGACGTACAGGTTCGGATCGTCTTCGCGTAATGTACACTCCAGACGAATGGATAACGGCGTTCGGGCAGTATCCTGGCGTCCGGCGAGATCTGGCGGAAGAAACAGTGTGGCTTCAACGATCAGCTTTTCGACAAGCGGCGTTTTCAGGCAGTCGACGAGCGTGAAATGGTCGCATCGCGTCGGCGTATCGCCCGCAAGCGGTGAGAAATCGTAGCTGTCGCCCGCATCTGCACAGTCTTCAAGGGTAAAGAACGAGGGGATGCATCTGCCGCTGCGTTTGTCGTGCAGGGTTAGCGTTCCGTCGTCCAGCGTTAATCGATACTGTGCATTCTCTATCTCGCTGCCCGTTGTCTGTTCAGGCTGCCGGAAAGGCGCCGGGTCATCTTCAACGTTAACGCTGAGATAGCCGACCGGCGGCAGAACCGGTGTTTTCACAGCAACGTGCCAGCGGTAATAAGGGGGAAGGGGCGTTTCACACTCGCCTTCGGCGTTAAGGGAGATCGCCGTTCCGCCGGGCAACACGTCTCTTTTCAGGACGTCGAAGGGGATGGCCTGCCCCTGATACATCAGGGCGATATTTTCAGCGCGGCTATAGAGAGTGGTTTTCACCACGCGCTGCGTTTGCGTGCCCAGCGGGTTAAAAATCAGCAGATCGCCTTCCCGAGCGCAGGCGGCGGCCAGGGTTTTCACCACCAGATTCCACAGGCTGTGGCACAGCTGTTCGGTTTGCTCCAGTCGATGCAAAATATCGCGGTTGGTGGCATCGCTGTTACAGCCGCCGATGGAGTCATGGGCATGGCTTCGCAACAGCTTCTTCCAGAGCGTATCGACCACCGAGAGGTTGACCGGCAGCCCCTGATGACGCGCCATGGCGATTGTCGGCTCCAGCTGCCGCAGGATGAACTGCTCAACTGCATCATTTTTCTTTTTAATGTCGTAGCGCACGGAGCCGATCGTTTTATGGATGCGGGTGTAGCGCGGCGATTTCAGCTCTCCTTCCCAGAATTCAAACTGCTCACGCTGCGCGCGCAGAATGTCGACGTAGCGCTCCAGCGAACTGATGACGTACCGGTCCTCATCCGGGGAGCGTGCGCTGGCGACCTGCAGGATTTCCGGCAGCGCCGGGTCGATGCTGACCTGATCGCCACCGCAGGGCAGCAGCAGGTCATTTATTCCGGCCCGCGAGCGCAGGAGATTGACCATCGGGAAGATTTTTCCCTGCAAATGGCTCGCGTCTGAAGAGATGTTTTTAGCCGCGCCATAACCGAGCGCCATCGCGCAGGCGATAACGGTCGCCCCTGACGGCGCGCGCCAGAGGAACTGGCTGCTTTTCGCCTGTCTGTCGTGATCGATACCGCGCCAGAAGACGATGTTGTCGATATTGCAGCCTTGCAAAATCGTGGGCATCTGCGCATTGTGGCCGAAGGTATCCGGAAGATACCCAACCTGCATGGCGTGCCCCAGCTTACGGGCAGAGAAGATGCCGTATTTGAGGTTGCGGATAATGGATTCGCCATGCACGTTGTAGGTATCCGTCTGGGTATACCACGGCCCCACAAAAATCCTTTTCGCTCTGACCAGCGTCTCCAGCCTGGTGCGATAATCGGGATTGATAGCGAGAAAGTCCTCTACCACCGCCATCTGTCCATCAAGGTGATAGCAGCTGTAAGCCGGGTCGTGCTCCAGCGTGTCGATGACGTCCGCAAAGTTATATGACGCCAGCACCATGCTGTCCTGACGGGTGAAATACCACTCTTGATCCCAGTGCGTATGGGCAATGACGTGGATCTGATTCATGACCTTCCCCTTAGCTGGCGTTCTTTGGGCTGACGTAAAGCACGCCCAGGGCGCAAATCAGTGCGCCAATAAAGACGCTCGCCAGGTAGCCCGCCACGTTGGTTGCCAGCGGCCAGCCCCAGATGGCCGGCAGCGGCAGCGTCTGCTTCACGCCGAGTGCAATGGCGACCAGCGCGCCGGCGACGGCACCGGTCATAAACACCGGGATCAGACGTGGGTTTTTCAGGATGAACGGGATCGCGCCTTCGGAGATCCCAATCACGCCCAACAGCAACGAGGTGCTGCCAACGGTTTTCTCTTCCCGGCTAAAAACATCCGGTAGTCCAAAGCGGCCGTTGAGGAACGCGGCAAAGCCGACGCCAATAGAGGGGATCACGATGGAGAGTTCGCGGGCGGTGAGATCAAACGTTTCGCTCATGCCATTCAGGCCGAGCGCGACTGAGCCTGCCGCCTTGTTGACCGGGCCGCCCAGGTCGAACGCGGTGCCTGCGGCGATCATCGCGGAATAGAATCCGCGCCCGGTGTCACCTGCCGAGGTAAAAAAGACCACCATCAGCTGGTTAAGCGAGCCGAAAATCGGGTTAATCAAATATTCCATGACCATCACCAGCGTAATGCCGGTGATAAGCGGGACGACCAGCATGGTCTTGATGGTCGTGAGCTGCTGGCGGACGTGAATGGAATCATTCAGCCAGCGCACCAGATAGCCCACAAAAAAGCCAATGCCGATCGCGCCGAAAAAGCCGGACGGCATAAAGCCTTCGATATCAAAGAAGCGCTTGTAGACCTCGTCTGACATGATGCCGCCGATAAGTCCGGGGATCAGCGCCGGTTTGCCGGCAATGGAAAACGCCAGATACATGGCGAAAACCGGATACATGAACTTAATGGTCATAAAGCCCACTTTATCCAGCACGCTGAACGGCGAATGGTCGATGTTAATAAACTGGCCGGTAATTTTGGCCGTTGCCATCATCAGCCCGCCCATGACCACCACCGGCAGCATATAGCTGATGGCCGCCATGATATGGCCAATAAAAATCTGGTAAGCCGAAGGCTGGAGTTCGTCTTCATGTACGACAGTCGTGACGTTTTTTTCCATGGCAAGCGCCTGACGCAGATAGCGATCGGTATGCTTGATCAGCTCTTGCGTGCGGGTCTGAAGGTGGGGAATGTTTTCAAAGCGCTCGGCATCCTGAATGGGGACGTCGGTTGCCAGAATAATGGCCGTGGCGGAGGCGATATCCTGCTTCGTTAAGCGGTTTTTAACGCCGTCGCTGCCCTGCGTTTCGACCTTAACCTCAATATTGTGCTCTTTAGCCCATGCAATAATTTTATTCGCCGCCATAAAGGTATGTGCGATGCCCGTCGGGCAGGCCGTTACCGCGACAACTTTCTGTTTCGTCATTGTCATAATTCCCTGGATGTGAAAACAGGGAAAGTATAAAGAGAACCTAAAACAGTTTTTAACGTTTGCTAATACTAATTACGTATCGCGATACGCGTAAATGCAATGTGTGAAGCGCCTTCCAGAGACTATTTCTCTGTTGTGTTAATATCATGCCGGGATTAAACAGGGTGTAATATATGAATTCATTCCAGGGAAGTGAACGCTTGATATTTGAATACATTCAGCATCACGCGTGTAATATTTCTAATATTTCGGCAAAAGAGATTGCCCGTGATACCTTTACAACGACAACATCCGTTAATCGTGTGTGTAAAAAAATGGGGTATAAAAGCTATACCGAGCTTCGGTATCGTTTTTTACGCGATCATTTTACCCCTGCGCCTGCAGTGCCCGACGCGGGTCCGCAGGCGGACGACATTGTGGCGGAGGTGTCCAGGCTGCTCATCCATTCCAGCCATATCTATCTGTACGCACGCGGCGCCTCGCTTACCAGCCTTAACTACCTGTCGCGCTTTTTATCGCTGGCGAGCCTGCCGCATCTTATTTTGAATGACATGCACCAGCTGACACGGGTATCGAAGGGGACGCTGGTGCTGATCAGCAAATCCGGGGAGACACAGTCGCTGATAGAAATGGCGCGAAACGCGCTGCGCAAGGGCTTAAAGATTATTGCAATTACCCGTCAGGGGGCGACGCTGGCGTCAATCTCAACGCTATGTTGGCCGTTATCGATCGACATTAACGCGGTATCGCTGTATCAGCGGGAGGGCCAGCTTGAACTGTTAAGCGCCGTGGACCGTATCGGCTGCAGGCTGTTGCAGCACGATACGGTGTAGTCAGGCCGTCAGAGCTGCTTCACTATCCCCAGACGTACGGCATAATCATTTTCATGGTTGCCGTCATTGTTGATATAGGTTTTATCCAGTGACACCAGCTCGACGTAAGGCGTCCAGCCATCGTCGAGCTGGTAGTTGAACGCAACGGTATGCTCCCAGTAGGTATCATCCCCGGTTCCCTGATCGACATTATTCTGCCAGCGGAAGCGCGGGTTGTAGGACATACCGAATTTGCCAATGTTGTACGCGAACCAAATGTCGAACTGGTGTGACTGACGGCGGGTATAGCCGCTGCCGTCGAGTTCTTTGTCGCTGTGCGCGTCATTGATGGTGTTATAACGGTAACGGGCAGAGAGGTTCAGACCGTTATCAAACGCTTTCCAGCCCTGAATGAAGGGGCGATAGTGGGTATTACTGGGGGTGAAAACCGTCACCATGCCAGGCGCAACGGCAAAGCCATTGCCCAGATTGAAGCGCCAGCGCGTTTCAATCTCCTGTGCCGCCTCCGTTAATCCTTTGTCATCGGGATTATTTCGGTCGGTATCACCAAAAAAGGTGTCGTTATGGTTTTGTGCGGCTTCAACGGAGAAGTAAAAACCGTTATCCGCCTGATGCATAACCTTAATACGAGAATCATTTACGTCAGAGCGCGTATTATGGCCAAAGCGAAGGTCGACGGACGTATTTCCGCACCATCCCTGTGTGCTCAATAATAATGCGCTAATACACGTTACTTTAATAATTGTCTTTTTCATCATGTCCTGCCGAGGTTATTTAATTGGCAGGACTATTTTTATTTTCGGTACGCCGTGATGTAAAAGTTATCGTCATACATTTAGCGTATCGCTAAACATAAAAAAAGGAGATACAGCATGCTGTATCTCCTGACGTTTATTCCTGCACCCACCAGATGGCTTCAAACGGGCGCAGTTGCAGCGTATCGGGACGAGAGGGGACGTCCTCATAGTTGCTGAGTGCGACCTGCCATGCGCCCTGTACCGGGTCCGGCTGCCACTGCTGGCGCTCTCGGCTCAGGTTTGCCACCACCATCAGCGTCTGGCCCTGCCACTGGCGGCGATAGCACCACAGGGAAGGGTGTTCCGGCAGGAGATCTTCATAATCTCCCCACGTCAGCACCGGGAGGGTTTTGCGCAGACGAATCAGCGACTGATAGGTGTAGAACACTGAATCCGGGTCGTCCAGCGCCGTACGGGCATTCACGGTTTCATAGTTATCGCAAACCCCAATCCACGGCTCGCACTCGGTAAAGCCCGCATTGTGCGACGCGTCCCACTGCATTGGGGTTCGCCCGTTATCGCGGGATTTACTCGCCAGAATCGCCAGTAATTCATCCGGCTCACGGCCATTGGCCCGCAGTTCGGCGAACATGTTCAGGCTTTCCACGTCGCGGTAGTCGGTGATGCGGCTGAAGTGCGGGTTGGTCATGCCCAGCTCTTCACCCTGGTAGATATACGGCGTGCCCTGCATGCCGTGCAGCACCATGCCGAGCATCTTTGCAGCGTGAACGCGGTGTTCCCCTTCGTCGCCAAAGCGCGACACGATGCGCGGCTGGTCGTGGTTACACCAGAACAGCGCGTTCCAGGCTTTGTTGTGCATGCCCTGCTGCCAGTGGCGGAAAAGGGTTTTCAGCGCCACGAAGTCCGGCTTTGCCTTCGTCCATTTTTCGCCGCCGGGGTAGTCCACCTTCAGGTGGTGGAAGTTAAAGGTCATCGACAGCTCGCGCCCGTCGAGCGACGCGTACTGCTGGCAGTTCTCCAGCGAGGTTGACGACATCTCGCCCACCGTCATCAGGTTGCGCGGGGTGAAGACGTCGCGGCTCATCTCCTGAAGATATTCGTGGATGCGCGGCCCGTCAGTGTAGAAGCGGCGACCGTCGCCAATGGTGTCGTCCGGGAAATCCTGATCTTTAGAGATGAGGTTAATCACGTCCAGACGCAAGCCGTCCACGCCGCGATCGGCCCAGAACTCGCATACCTTTTTCAGCTCGGCGCGCACCGCCGGGTTTTCCCAGTTGAGATCCGCCTGCTCGGGCGCGAAAAGGTGAAGATAATACTGCTCGCTCTCGGCGTGCCAGCGCCAGGCGTTGCCGCCAAACTTGGAGCGCCAGTTGTTGGGAAGCTGCTCCGGCGTGCCGTCGCGCCAGATGTAGAACTGGCGGTACGGGCTCTCTTTGTTCAGCGACTCGCGGAACCAGGCGTGCTGCGTGGAGGTATGGTTAAACACCATATCCAGCACGATGCGAATGCCGCGTTCGTGCGCTTCGGCAACCAGCTCGTCAAAATCATCCAGCGTGCCAAAGGACGGGTCGATGGCGGTGTAATTCGCCACGTCGTAGCCGTTATCCACCTGCGGGGAAATATAAAACGGCGTCAGCCAGATGGCGTCGATGCCGAGGGTTTTCAGGTAATCCAGCCGCTGGGTCACGCCGCGCAGATCGCCGGTGCCGCTGCCGGTGGTGTCCTGAAAACTCTTTGGGTAAATCTGGTAGATGACGCCGTTCTGCCACCAGTGAGGAAGGGTATTCATAATGCGTTCCTGCAAATGCGAAGGGGCGCAACTGCGCCCCGAAAGATGAAGTTAAACAATCTGCAGCGTGCCCTGACGGAATTTACGCTGGTAAACCACGGTGGTGAGCGCCATGGGGACGATAATCGCCACCGCCATTGCCAGGGCAAACACCTGCCAGAAAGTAGGCTGGATGGAGAGGATCCCCGGCAGGCCGCCGACGCCAATCCCGTTCGCCATCACGCCGTTCAGGCCGCACAGCAGGCCCGCCAGGCCGGAGCCGATCATCGCGCAGAGCATCGGGAAGCGGTACTTCAGGTTGATGCCGTACATCGCCGGTTCGGTGACGCCGAGATAGGCGGAGATGGCCGCCGGAACGGAGATCTCACGCTCGTTGTGCTTACGGCTAACGATAATGATGCCGGTTACCGCAGAGGCCTGCGCAATGTTAGAGAGGGCGATAATCGGCCAGACCGGGGTACCGCCGAGGCTCTGAATCATCTGCATATCGATGGCCAGCGTGGTCTGGTGCACGCCGGTGATCACCAGCGGGGCATACAGGAAGCCAAACAGCGCGGCACCGATTGGCGCGAAGCTGCCGGTCATCAGATGACGCACCGCGAAGGCCACGCCGTCGCCGATCATGCGGCCAAACGGACCGATAAAAGCGTGCGCCAGGAAGACGGCCAGGATCAGCGAGCAGACCGGCACCACCACCAGGTAGAGGTAATCCGGCACGATGCGCTTCAGACGCGTCTCAATAAAGCCCAGCGCCAGACCCGCCAGCAGGGCCGGAATGACCTGCGCCTGATAGCCCACCTTGGCGATGGTAAACAGGCCGAAGTTCCACACTTCCGGCACCTGCTGACCAAGTAAGTAAGCGTTCATTAACTGCGGAGAGACCAGCGTGACGCCCAGTACGATACCGAGAATTGGCGTACCGCCCATCTTGCGCACCGCGGACCAGCAAATCCCCACCGGCAGATAGAAGAAAATCGCCTCGCCAATCAGCCACAGGAAGTCATAGATGCTTTGCAGCGCCGGGTACATCTGCGCCAGGGTTTTACCGTCGCTCATCGGCACATCGCCGATGACGTTACGGAAGCCCAAAATTAAGCCCCCGCTGATCAGCGCCGGCAGCAGCGGGAAGAAGATTTCTGCAAAGTGGGAAATCAGCTGCTCGTGCCATTTCATATTCTGGCGCGCCGCCTTCTTCGCCTGCTCTTTATCGGCAGAAGAGTGTCCGGTGGTCGCCAGCAGAGCCTGATAGTAATCGCCCACTTCGGTACCAATCACCACCTGGAACTGTCCGGCGTTGGTGAAGCAGCCTTTCACCATGGAAAGCTCTTCAATCGCCTTCGGGTTGGCCTTGGCCGGATCGTTCAGCACGAAGCGCAGGCGGGTAATGCAATGGCTGACGGTGGCGATGTTTTCGCGGCCGCCGACCAGGACGATCAGCCGATCGATATCTGCTTGTTTGACTTTACTCATCATGAAACCTCATGACAGATGTTGAGGGGGGTAATGACCTGAGCGCAAGCCTACTCCTTCAGCGTGACGGCGAAAATGGGAACGTTCCCGAAATCGGGCGAAGATCACAATAAACGATTCAGGGGGGTTATGAGAGACGGGCAGGAATAACAATCTGGCGCGGCTCGCTCCGCCCGTTGATCTGCTCGATCAGCTGCGCGGCGGCCTGTCTGCCGGACTCGGCGTAGCCGGGATCGACGGTGATAATTTCAGGGTGCAGGAACTTCATCAGCGGCGTGCTGCCGACGCTCGCCACCTGCAGGTTATCAATGCGCTGCTCCTGCAGATACTTGCTGGCACCCAGCGCAAGGGTGTCCGTGGCGCACACCAGCGCGGTGGTCTGCGGCGTCAGGACGCTGGCGACCTGCTCGTAGCCTTGCTTCATGCCCAGCCCCGGCAGGGAGGCCACGGCAGGGAGATTGTGCTTTTTGCAAAAGGCCAGATAGGCCTCGTGGCGGCGCTTGCCGGTGGTAACGTCCGCGTGCGGCACGCCCAGATAGCTGATGTGGCGGTGGCCTTCTTCGTACAGGCGCTGCATCAGGGTGATAATCGCCCCCTCATCGTCATAACAGACGGAGGCAAAACCGTGGGCATCGCGCGCCAGCAGCACCAGAGACGGCTGCCAGTGTTTCAGCATCTCCTCGTCAATGCCGGTAAAACCAAACAGCACCACGCCGTCAATGTTACGGCGCTGGAGCATGCCGAGATGTTCTTCCACCAGCTGTGGCGAGAACTGGCTCTCCATCATGATCGGATCATAGCCCTGCTCGTAGAAGGCAGGCAGCATGGTCTGAACGGCGAGGTTTTCGGAGAGGGAATCCAGACGCGAAACGATGATCGCAACCACTTTATCGCTCTGCCCGCGCATGGCGCGTGCGGAGCGGGAAGGGGAAAAACCGTGCTGATTCATGACCGCCTCAACGCGCTCGCGGGTGCGTTCGCTGACGCCGCTTTCGTTGTTCAGCACGCGTGAGACGGTTGATTTCCCCACGCCGCTTAAACGCGCGATGTCTTTAATTGTAAGGCGGTTCTGCATGCTGTTTTCCCTGTAACAACGACAAAATGGTCAATTGAGCCTAATGCTATAGCGCGATTTCGCTATGGGCAAAGTCTGGTTTACGTACTGTTTATTTGCAGGCGCGTATAATACCGCCCGAATCGTCACAAAGGGTACGCTTAAATCTTTATACTGCGCGGCGACACCCTGTTTTTTACTTACCGGAGGCTTTATGGATCCCGATCCCGCACCTCTCCTGAATGGGAGAATTTGTTCTTTCCGGTAAGCCAGCTTTTGCTGTCTCACCGGTAATGTGAGGCAGCAACGTCCCAAACGTTCCTGCTTGAAAAATTAAGTGCCTGACAGGTACGGCTTTGCCACGCCTGAAGGGAATGCTGCGTCCGCCTGGCGGATGCGGAGGAATGTCTATGTTTAAAAATATCACCCGGCAGCTGCAGGCGCTGCTGAGCCGCCATCTGCCCCACCGTCTTGTTCAGCGCGATCCGCTGCCCAATGCCAAAAACATGGCGGGAGCGGCGATCCCGGCGTCCCTGACCGAACGCTGCCTGAACGTGGCGGCGATGGATGAAAACGAAGTCTGGCGCGCCTTTGGCGGCCATCCGGAAGGGCTGAACGCGTCTGAAGTGGAAAAAATCCGCGCCGTGCACGGCGATAACCAGATCCCGGCGCAGAAGCCCTCTCCGTGGTGGGTGCACCTGTGGCTCTGCTACCGCAACCCGTTCAACCTGCTGCTGACCGTACTCGGCATTATCTCTTACGCGACGGAAGATCTCTTTGCCGCGGGCGTGATTGCCCTGATGGTGGGTATCTCTACGCTGCTGAACTTCATTCAGGAAGCCCGCTCCACCAAAGCGGCAGACGCCCTGAAGGCGATGGTCAGCAACACCGCGACCGTCTCGCGCGTGATTAACGACCTCGGCGAAAACGCCTGGGTTGAGCTGCCCATTGACCAGCTGGTGCCGGGCGACCTGGTGAAGCTGGCGGCGGGAGACATGATCCCGGCGGATTTACGCATCATCCAGGCGCGGGATCTGTTCGTGGCGCAGGCCTCCCTGACCGGCGAGTCCCTGCCCGTTGAGAAGGTATCGCGCAGCCGCGACCCGCAGCAGATGAACCCGCTCGAGTGCGACACCCTGTGCTTTATGGGCACCACTGTGGTCAGCGGCACGGCGCAGGCGATTGTCACCGCCACCGGCGGCAATACCTGGTTTGGACAGCTTGCCGGGCGCGTCAGCGAGCAGGAGAGCGAGCCGAATGCGTTCCAGAAAGGGATTGGCCGCGTCAGCATGCTGCTGATCCGCTTTATGATGGTCATGACGCCGATTGTCCTGCTGATCAACGGCTACACCAAGGGCGACTGGTGGGAGGCGGCGCTGTTTGCGCTCTCCGTGGCCGTCGGCCTGACGCCGGAAATGCTGCCGATGATCGTTACCTCCACGCTGGCGCGCGGGGCGGTCAAACTCTCTAAACAAAAGGTGATCGTCAAACACCTCGACGCCATTCAGAACTTTGGCGCGATGGACATTCTCTGCACCGATAAAACCGGCACCCTGACGCAGGATAAAATCGTGCTGGAGAACCACACCGACATCGCCGGTAAAACCAGCGAGCGCGTGCTCCACAGCGCGTGGCTGAACAGCCACTACCAGACCGGGCTGAAAAACCTGCTCGACGTGGCGGTGCTGGAAGGCGTGGACGAGGAGGCCGCCCGTACGCTCTCCGGCCGCTGGCAGAAGGTGGACGAAATCCCGTTCGACTTCGAGCGCCGCCGCATGTCGGTGGTGGTGAGCGAGCAGCCGGACGTGCACCAGCTGATCTGCAAAGGCGCGCTGCAGGAGATCCTGAACGTCTCCACGCAGGTGCGCCACAACGGGGAGATCGTGCCGCTGGACGACACCATGCTGCGCCGCATCAAGCGCGTCACCGACAACCTGAACCGTCAGGGGCTGCGCGTGGTGGCGGTGGCGAGCAAATTCCTGCCCGCGCGGGAGGGGGACTATCAGCGTATCGACGAATCCGATTTGATCCTCGAGGGTTACATCGCATTCCTCGATCCGCCGAAAGAGACCACCGCACCGGCGCTGAAGGCGCTGAAGGCGAGCGGCATCACCGTCAAAATTCTCACCGGCGACAGCGAGCTGGTGGCGGCCAAAGTGTGTCACGAAGTGGGGCTGGACGCGGGCGACGTGGTGGTGGGGAGCGACATCGAGCACCTCACCGACGACGAACTGGCGCAGCTTGCCCAGCGCACGACGCTGTTTGCCCGCCTGACGCCGATGCACAAAGAGCGCATTGTGACGCTGCTGCGTCGTGAAGGGCACGTGGTGGGCTTTATGGGCGACGGCATCAACGATGCGCCCGCGCTGCGTGCGGCGGACATTGGCATCTCCGTGGACGGCGCCGTGGATATCGCCCGTGAAGCGGCGGATATCATCCTGCTGGAAAAGAGCCTGATGGTGCTGGAGGAGGGCGTCATCGAAGGGCGTCGCACCTTCGCCAACATGCTCAAGTACATCAAAATGACCGCCAGCTCCAACTTCGGTAACGTCTTCAGCGTGCTGGTGGCGAGCGCGTTTCTGCCGTTCCTGCCGATGCTCCCGCTGCACCTGCTGATCCAGAACCTGATGTACGATGTCTCTCAGGTAGCGATCCCGTTTGATAACGTGGACGACGAGCAGATCCAGAAGCCGCAGCGCTGGAACCCGGCCGATCTGGGCCGCTTCATGCTGTTCTTTGGGCCGATCAGCTCCATCTTCGACATTCTGACCTTCTGCCTGATGTGGTTTGTGTTCCACGCCAACACGCCGGAACACCAGACGCTGTTCCAGTCCGGCTGGTTCGTGGTAGGGCTGCTGTCCCAGACGCTGATTGTGCATATGATCCGCACGCGCCGCATTCCGTTCATCCAGAGCCGTGCCGCGTGGCCGCTGATTGTGATGACGGGCATTGTGATGGCGCTGGGTATCGCGCTGCCGTTTTCGCCTCTTGCAGGTTACCTGCAGCTGCAGGCGCTGCCGCTGAGCTACTTCCCGTGGCTGGTGGCGATCCTCGCGGGCTATATGGTGCTGACGCAGATGGTGAAAGGGTTCTATGCGCGTCGATATGGGTGGCAGTAAGCTCATTTTGCCACAATCCAAACGTAGGCCGGGTAAGGCGAAGCCGCCACCCGGCATCTGGCTTTCCTCCCAAATTCAACAACCTGTGATCTCCGTCGGCGCATTCGCTTGACGACAATTTGTACGCATGTTAACAGAATGTTTTGCCTGTATTTGGCCCGTCAGATAAGGAACATTCATGTTACGGTACAGTCTCTTAACCGCCGGGCTTATGCTCGGCGCCTCCGCTTTTGCCGCGCCGGCAGGCGACCTTCCCCTGATGCCCTGGCCTGTGAAGGTTGAACGCCCGACGACGCAGGGCGCGCTGGTGCTTAACAATCAACTCTCCGTGAGCGTCAGCGGCGACGATCTGGGGGACGCGGTCAACCGCCTGCGCCAGCGCATTGCGCTGCAAACCGGCTGGACGCTACAGCCACAGGCCGAAAAACCTGACAAGCCGACCATCCGTATCGCCATCGCTAAAAAGGTGAAGCCGCAGCCGCTGCCGGACAGCGATGAGAGCTACAAACTCATAGTAGATGCCAACGGCGTGAACATCTCCGCTAACACCCGCTTTGGCGCATTGCGCGCAATGGAAACCTTGCTCCAGCTGATGCAGAACGGTGCCGAAAACACCTCGATTCCGTGGGTTACCATCGAAGATTCGCCGCGCTTCCCGTGGCGCGGGCTGCTGCTCGATTCGGCGCGCCATTTCATCCCTTTACCCGATATCAAGCGTCAGATCGACGGCATGGCTGCGGCTAAGCTCAACGTCCTGCACTGGCATCTGACTGACGATCAGGGCTGGCGCTTTACCTCGAAGCGTTATCCAAAATTAACCCAGCTTGCCAGCGACGGGCTGTTCTACACCCCTGAGCAGATGCGTGAGATTGTGCGTTACGCAGCCGAACGCGGCATACGCGTGGTGCCGGAAATCGATATGCCGGGCCACGCCTCAGCGATTGCCGTCGCCTATCCAGAACTGATGAGCGCGCCGGGGCCGTACGCTATGGAGCGCCACTGGGGAGTACTAAAGCCTGTGCTGGATCCCACCAAAGAGGCGACTTACACATTTGCCGACGCGATGGTCAGCGAACTGGCGGCAATCTTCCCCGATCCGTATCTGCATATCGGCGGCGATGAGGTGGACGACAGCCAGTGGAAGGCAAACGCGGCGATCCAGAGATTTATGCGCGACAACAAACTGGCGGACAGCCACGCGCTGCAGGCGTATTTCAACCGCAAGCTGGAGACGATCCTTGAGAAGCACCACCGGCAGATGGTCGGCTGGGACGAGATCTACCATCCCGATCTGCCGAAAAGCATTCTGATCCAGTCCTGGCAGGGACAGGACGCGCTGGGGCAGGTGGCGCAGAACGGCTATAAGGGCATTCTCTCAACCGGCTTCTACCTCGACCAGCCCCAGTCCACCGCCTATCACTACCGCAACGAAATCGTGCCGCAGGGGCTGAATGGCGTGGACGTGATAGCGGACACCGACAGCGTCCAGAGCTGGGCTTTCTCCATGCCGCGCCTGAAGGGCAAGCCGGTGGAAGGCAGCTTTACGCTGGTGAAAGGCGACGCCGGCTGGCGCGGTTTTATTGATTTTGCCGGGAAATCGCGTCGGGCGGTGAATAACATTCAGTGGCGCGACGACAACCAGGTGACCTTTACCGTCGACACCTGGATGGGTGAAACGCGCCCGGTGGTCAACGTTGATAACGACAAACTCACCGGCTATTTCCTGGTGGGAAACACCCGCTACCCGATTAGCGGCACGCGTCTGGACGACGTGCCGAAAGGTACCCCTCCGGTCGTGCCGGACGTGGCGAATCAGGCCAACCTGCTCGGCGGCGAAGCCGCGCTGTGGGCGGAAAACGTGGTCGCGCCGGTGCTGGACATCCGCCTGTGGCCGCGCGCCTTTGCGGTGGCGGAGCGGCTGTGGTCCGCGCAGGACGTCAACGACGTCGATAACATGTATACCCGGCTACAGGCGATGGACAGCTGGTCGACGGTGTCCGTCGGGCTGCAGCAGCATACCCAGCAGCAGGTGCAGTTCACGCGCCTCGCTAACAATGCGGACACCCTGCCGTTGCAAATCCTCGCTCAGGCGCTCGAGCCGGCCCAGTATTACACCCGCCAGCACCTGAAGTTCCAGGCCGGAAACTACCATCAGTTTGAGCCGCTTAACAGACTTGCAGATGCGCTGAACGCCGAAAGCGCTACCGTGCGTCAGATGCACAAGTGGGCGGACCGCCTGGTGAGCGACGCGGAAGACACGGAGAGCGCCGAGGCGCTGCGCCACGTCTTTAACCGCTGGCAGAACAACACCAGCGACGTGCTGGCCTTGAGCGAAAACAGCTATCAGCTGAAGGCCATTAAGCCGGTCATTCTGGAGGTGGATAAGCTGGCCTCGATTGGCCTGAGGCTGACGGATCTGGTGGCGCGTCAGGGGACGCTGGACGACAAAGAGATCGCGTCGATCCAGAGCGAGCTGGACAGCGCGGCGAAGGTGCAGGATGAGGTGGTGATTGCGGCGGTCTATCCGCTGGAGACGCTGCTACGCGCCACGCGAAATCAGTAACACACATGCCCGGTGGCGCTGCGCTTATCGGGCCTACGTGGTGTGTAGGCCCGGCAAACGAAGTGCCGCCGGGCGTAAAGGCCACTCAGTTCTTCAGAACCCACGCCTCTTTCCAGTGTGCGCCAACGCCTGGCTCATACTGGTTTGCGGTTGGGCTGTACTGCACGCAGAAGCCGCTGTACGGGAAAGGCTTACATTCGTAGGTCTTACCGTCTTTAGGCTGAAGCACCACGGTACCTGCCTTGTACGACGCGATATTGTCCGGGAAGGTAAAGTCGTGGTGGCCGGTGCTGTCCGCAGCGGCATCGCTTTCCAGCATCAGGTTCAGGACGTCCTGCGCGAACAGGGTGCCGTCTTTATTGGTCGCGTAGTATTTCAGCATGTGGTGACCGGCGGTCACGTCGGTCAGGGTCATGGTGACGTCCTGATTGCTGTTGTTCATGTCCTGCTTCAGGTAGCCTTTTTCCGCACCGTGGTGGTTCATCACGTGTGCTTCAAAATTCACATCGCCCTGGGTGTTGACGTGGAAGGTCACGGTCGCGTTGCCATGTTCGATTTTGCTGTATTGCAGATCGGTTACGGCGATGCTCTCGCTCACCTGCGCTTTCTGCTCTTCATAAGAGATAGCAACGGACTGTAAGGTGCTGCCGTCTTTCACGAAGACGCTGTTGGCGCCGTGAACCGGGCTGATGTCACCGGCTTCATCCTTCACGCCGACGCGCACGTCGTGCTGCGCGGTGTTGATCTTCTGCGCCAGATCGTAGGACCACTGGTTAGCGTCGCCTTGTTCAGCAGAGCCGATGGTCATCTCGGTGCGCATGGCGGTCACTTCGCCGTGGGCGTCGAAGAAGCGTGCGATAACTTTATCGCCCACGTTCAGGTTATTACCGGCAATCTGGCCGCTCAGGGTTTTGCTCCACTCGGACACAACCGCAGGTGTTTCGTCCGGGGTAACGTTGCCGCCATTCCCGAAATCAACGTCGATAGCCTGATAGAAGCTGTTTGTGGTATCTGCAATTTCCCATACGCCGTAAATTACCTGATAACCTGTGCGTTCAGGAACATTACAGGTCATGGATTTAGTTACGGCTGGCGCCTGGCTATTTCCGTTAATTGTACAGAACGGGGTTAATTCAAACTGATCGCGAGTTAGCGGTTTATTTGGATCCCAGTTTTGTTTGGTAATGTAATAACGCCAGTTGGTAGTTTTGTGCGGCGCAGTATGGTGCCAGACAAATTCATGCGGGCCCGCGGTCATCGGGTTTTTAGTCCACGCATTCAGGCTCTGCTTATCCAGCTGAGAATATTGAGAGATACCCGCGCTGGCGAGGTGTCCGTCTGCTGGCTCTGCCCCGGTCGGGAAGCCGGAGGTTTTCTCTACGCTCTGCGGTTCATACTGTACGGAGCCGCAATCAATATTTTGACCCAGCTTACACATATAGGCGCGGCTGGCAGGAGATTCAATATATCCGTGAGCAAATGCCGAAGATGCAACGGTCACTGTTGCGAGGGCAAGTGCAATTTTTGAAAGTTTCATTACTCATCCATTATTAGAGAATATTACTAGGCGAGGGAGAGTCTAATAATGGATCTGGCTCTGTGTCATTTTACCCGGAGAGTAAAAATAACCGAAATAAAAAAGGCAGCCCGAGCTGCCTTCTGTTTATTGAAATGTATTAACGACGTACGGCGATCGCTTCAATTTCAATTTTCACGTCTTTTGGCAGACGCGCCACTTCCACGCAGGAGCGCGCCGGGAAGGTGGCGTTGTGCTCGGTGAAGAACGCTTCATACGTAGCGTTAACGGTGGCGAAGTCGTTCAGATCTTTCACGAACACCGTCGTTTTGACGATATCACCCACTTTCAGGCCCGCAGATTCAACGATAGCCTGCACGTTTTCCAGCGACTGACGCGCCTGCGCCGCCACGTCGGCCGGTACTTCACCGGTTTTCGGGTTTACCGGGATCTGGCCAGAGGTGATGATCATGCTGCCCAGATCAACGCCCTGAACGTATGGGCCGATAGCCGCTGGTGCATTTTCCGTCGCGAGTACTTTGCTCATTTTTTCTCCAGAATTACAGCGTTAAGAATGTTCCCGGCCATTATAACAGCCGGGATTTCATTACCAACCTCAATTAGTTGGCCAGCACCACATAATGGGAAAACTCTTTTTCGCAGTATTTGCATTTGAGCGCGATGTCATTGGCGCGCTTTTTCACTGCAAAGCTGGACGAAACCGGCTCAGCGTGGCTGATGCAGTTGCTGTTCGGGCAGACCAGCACGCTTTCGATGCGCTCCGGCAGGCTCGGGCGGGATTTGCCCACCACGTCGTAATCGTCGATGCGGTTAACCGTGGCGTCCGGCGCGTACAGCGACAGCTGGTTGACCTGCTCGTCGGTCAGGAAGGTGTTCTCGATCTTGATCAGATCTTTACGGCCCATTTCGCCGGACGGCAGGTTCAGGCCGATGGTGATGCGCTGGTCGGTTTCGGTCAGTTTGAACAGCGTCAGCAGCTTAAAGCCCACCTGCGCAGGGATGTGGTCAATCACGGTGCCACGCTTGATGGCTTCAACCTGGAGTTTGTTATCGTGTGTCATGGTCGTCTCCCCTTACAGAGCTAATTCGCGATTCAGAACCAGTGCCAGTAACGCCTGGCGAGCGAAGATGCCGTTTCCGGCCTGCTGGAAGTACCAGGCGTGCGGCGTTTTATCCACGTCGGTGGCAATCTCATCGATGCGCGGCAGCGGGTGCAGCACCTTCATGTTGTCGCGCGCGCCGTCGAGGTCGCTGGCGCGCAGCACGAACTGCGCCTTCACGTTGGCGTATTCGGACGGATCCAGACGCTCTTTCTGCACGCGGGTCATATAGAGAATATCCACGTTGCCCACCACCTCTTCGATGCTGGCGTGCAGGCTCCACGTAATGCCTTTCTCGTCCAGCATGTCGAGGATGTACTGCGGCATCGCCAGCGCGTCCGGGGCGATGAAGAAGAAGCGGTTGCCGCTAAATTTCGCCAGCGCCTGGGTCAGGGAGTGGACGGTGCGGCCGTACTTCAGGTCGCCGACCATGGCGATGTTCAGGTTTTCAAGCGTGCCCTGCGTCTCCTGAATGGTGAACAGGTCCAGCAGGGTCTGCGTCGGATGCTGGTTGGCGCCGTCACCGGCGTTCAGCACCGGAATACCGCCGGAAAACTCGGTCGCCAGACGCGCCGCGCCCTCCTGCGGATGACGCATCACAATCGCGTCCACGTAGGTGCTGATCACTGAAATGGTATCCGCCAGGGTTTCGCCTTTTTTGCCCAGCGACGTGTTGCTGCTGTCCGAGAAGCCCACCACGCTCGCGCCCAGGCGGTGCATGGAGGTTTCAAAGGAGAGGCGGGTGCGCGTCGAGGCTTCAAAGAAACAGCTCGCGATCACCTTGTGCTTCAGCAGCTCCGGCTGCGGATTGGCCTTCAGTTTTGCCGCGGTTTCCAGAACCAGTTCCAGCTCTTCGCGGCTGAGGTCGTTTATGGAAATGATGTGTTTTTGATAAAGCGGATTCATGTTTATCTCCTGACGCCGGGCAAAAAAAAGCCCCTCAAATGAGGGGCTCTGGGAATAGGTTTAGCAACGGGAAGAAAAACGGCAGGCCAGCGTCTGATTTCAGACGCGGTAAGACGTTATGTCGTACACGCTTGACCATGCTTCCTCCCGGCAAATTGTCGGGCATTATACGCAGCTCGTTTTTGGGATCAAGCGATTTAATGCACGCTTTACTCAATGCAAACGGTTCTTTATGAATATTAATGCATTCTTAGTAAATAATTAATTTGCTTATGCACCAGCGCGGTACGCTTCACCACTCGGGGCGCGACCCAGACGATACTGCTTCCCGCCACCACGCCTAAAATTTCCGGTAACTGGTGATAATCCAGAATACGCGCCACCGCGCGGCCATATCCGGCAACGGTATGAATAAGGATAAATTCGCTATTGTGCTCCACGCTCACCACCATTTCGGAGACGGTACGCGCGGCGTCGGGGGCGGGGCGCAGCTGGGGATTCAGCGAATAAATCTTTAGCCCTTTGGCATTGCGAATTTTTATGACGCCAAGCAGCTTGAGCAGACGTGAAACGGTGGACTGGCTGATGGTCTCAAAACCCCGCTCCTGCAAGTCGCGGCGGATCTCTTCCTGAGAGAGATAGCTCTTTTCCGCGATCAGACGCTGGCAGACCGTTAGCTGTAGTTGCTCTTTGGGAGAGTACTCTTCGTAATCCATCATAGTTCCCATATCAGTTCCCGAAATAACCGGTGGCACCGCACCGATCCGTAGGCCGGATAAGCGCAGCGCCATCCGGCAAATCACAACAACGCGCCCAGGCTTAACGCCACCATAATCACCACCGTCAAAATCCCCAGCAGCGGCGCGACCCATTTCAGATAACGCACGTAGGGCACGCGGGCGATAGCCAGCCCGCCCATCACGACGGCAGAGGTGGGGGTGATAAGGTTAACGATGCCGGACGCCGACTGGTAAGCCGTAACCACCAGGTCGCGGTTGACGTTAGCGAAATCGGCAAGGGGCGCCATGATCGGCATCGTCAGAACGGCCAGGCCGGACGAAGAAGGCACAAGAAACGACAGCACCACCTCCAGCCAGTACATCACGTTAATGAACGCCACCGTCGACAATCCGGTGACCATCCCCTCGGCGCTGTGCAAAATGGTGTGGGTAATCATGCCCTTATCCATAATCACTACGATACCGCGCGCGATGCCGATAATCAGCGCGACGCCCAGCAAATCTCGCGCGCCGTTGATAAACGTCGACGTCAGCTCCTCTTCGCTCATGCGGGCGATAAGCCCAACGATAATGGCGCTGGCGAGGAACACCGCCGAGATCTCCGCCATCCACCAGCCCAGCACCGCCACGCCGTAGATCATCACCGCGAAGGCGAGGGCGAAAATCACCAGGATGAGTTTGCGCACCGGGGTAAATTCCAGCGACTGCTCGCCCTTGTTGCCGAGGAAGTGGGCGAGGTTCTCCTCCTGTTTATCCGCCACGATCGACAGCGACGGATCTTTGCGCACCTTACGGGCATAGCGCATCACCCACGCCACGCAGATGATCCAGCCGATGACCAGCAGCGCGATGCGCAGCATGATCCCATTGGTGAAGGGGATCCCGGCGGCGTTGGCGGCGATCACCGTCGCGAACGGGTTAATAGTAGAGCCGAGCGTGCCGATCCCCGCCCCGAGCAGCACAGTGGACGCGGCAACCACGGGATCGAACCGCGCCGCCAGCATCACCGGCACCAGTAAGGTATAGAAGGGCAGCGACTCTTCGGCCATGCCGTAAATCGTGCCGCCTGCGGCAAACAGCGCCATCAGGATCGGGATCATCCACTCTTCGCGCCCGCGCAGCTTAGTGGTGACGCGCTCGATCCCGGCGTCAATCGCTCCGGTTTTGGTGACGATCCCGAGAAATCCCCCGATGATCAGGATAAACAGCGCAACGTCGATCGCCCCGGCCTGGCCGGATTCCGGATCGTACAGTCCGGCAATCGGCGCCATCAGCACCGACACCAGCCCCTGCGGGTGCGATGCCACGTGCGCATAGGTGCCGGCAACCGGCACCTCTTTGCCGAGCGCCTCGTTCATCGCCATATGGTACTGCCCGGCCGGAACAATCCACGTCAGCACGGCAACCACGGCAATCAGAAAAAAGAGAATGGTGTAAGCGGAGGGAAACTTGAACTTGCCCATGATGTTCTCCTGAAACCCGGCGCACCCCGCGGCGCACCGGGCGGTGATTAGTCGCCGAGTGTCGCCACCATGACCGCCTTAATGGTGTGCATGCGGTTTTCTGCTTCGTCAAAGACGATGGAGTTCGGTGATTCAAAGACCTCTTCCGTCACCTCCAGCCCCTTCAGACCGTACGCCATCTCGATCTCGCGGCCCACTTTAGTGTGCTCGTTGTGGAACGCGGGCAGGCAGTGCATGAACTTGACGTTCGGGTTGCCGGTGGCCTTCATCACGTCCGCGTTGATTTGATACGGCTTCATCAGGCTGACGCGCTCGGCCCACGCCTCCTTCGGTTCGCCCATGGAGACCCACACGTCGGTGTAGAGGAAATCGGTGCCGTGCACGCCTTCTTCCACATCGTCGGTGAGGGTGATGCGCGCGCCCGTTTCTTTGGCGATGGCGCGGCACTGCTCAACCAGCCCAGCTTCCGGCCAGAAGGATTTCGGTGCCACAAGGCGGATATCCATCCCCATCTTGGCCGCGCCGACCATCAGGGAGTTGCCCATGTTATTCCGCGCGTCGCCGAGATAGGCAAAGCTTAACTCCGGCAGGGTTTTGCCCGGTGAATGCTCCAGCATGGTCATCAGGTCAGCGAGAATTTGCGTCGGGTGGAACTCGTCGGTCAGGCCGTTCCATACCGGCACGCCCGCGTACTCGCCCAGCTCCTCGACGATGGCCTGGCCGTAGCCGCGGTACTCGATGCCGTCATACATGCGGCCCAGCACGCGGGCGGTGTCTTTCATCGACTCTTTATGGCCGATCTGCGACCCGCTTGGGCCGAGGTAGGTAACCTGCGCGCCCTGGTCAAACGCGCCCACTTCGAAGGCGCAGCGGGTGCGGGTGGAGGTTTTTTCAAAGATCAGGGCGATGTTTTTCCCGACCAGCGTCTGCTTTTCGCGCCCGGCTTTTTTGGCCGCCTTCAGCTCGATGGCGAGGTCGATCAGGTACTGGATCTCCGCCGGGGTGTAGTCCAGCAGTTTAAGAAAGTTGCGGTTTTTCAGGTTGATGGTCATGGGTAAATCCTTTTTAAATGAGAGTTCAGTTACGAATCAGCGTGCCTTTCTCGCCCGCCAGGATCTCCGCGCCGTCGGCCAGCGCGCCGATCCCGGCAATGCCGTTGCAGGCCTCAACAAATTCGCGGCAGGCGGCGACCTTCGGCCCCATCGATCCGGCGTCGAACGGCATGTCTTTAAGCAATTCCGGCGTCACCTGCGCCAGCGGGCGCTGGGTCGGCTTGCCCCAGTCGAGGTACACCGCGTCGGCATCGGTGAGGATCAGCAGGGCGTCGGCCTCGATCTGGCGCGCCAGCAGGGCGGCGGAGAGGTCTTTGTCGATCACCGCCTCAACGCCGCGATAGCCGTTGGCGTTTTCCACTACCGGCACGCCGCCGCCGCCGTTGCAGATCACCAGGTGGTCACGCTGGATCAGCGCCGTGATGGCGTCGCTCTCAACGATGCGTTTGGGCTGCGGAGAGGGCACCACGCGGCGGAAATAGGTGCCGTCGGCCCTGAACGTCCAGCCTTTTTCTGCGGCCAGCGCTTTCGCCTGGGCCTCGCTGTACACCGGACCGATGTACTTGGTCGGGTTGCTAAAGGCCGGATCGGCGGCGTCCACTTCCACCTGGGTGAGCAGGACGCTCACCTCACGCTGGGGCAGATTGTTTTTCAGCGCCTGCTGGAGCATGTAGCCGATCATCCCCTGGCTTTCCGCGCCGAGAACGTCCAGCGGGTAGGGCGTCACTTTGTCGTAGGCGCTGTTCTGCAGCGCCAGCAGCCCGACCTGCGGCCCGTTGCCGTGCACCAGCACCACGCGCCACTGCGCCGTCAGCCCGGCGATGGTGCGGGCGGCCTGCTCGATGTTCTGGCGCTGGATATCCGCTTCCAGCGGCTCGCCGCGCTTGAGCAGCGCGTTGCCGCCCAGGGCCACAACCAGAGTGGGTTTTCGTTCCATGATGGCTCCTTAAATTCCGTCGCGTTCCAGTGGGCAGCTCATGCAGCGCGCGCCGCCGCGACCGCGTCCCAGCTCGTCGCCGGGGATCGGCAGCACGGTAATGCCCGCTTTGTCGTACTTCTCGTTGGTCCAGACGTTGCGCTCGTAGCCGATCACCACGCCCGGGCGAATGGTCAGAACGTTGTTGGCGTCGTTCCACTGCTCGCGTTCGGCTTCAAAGGCGTCGCCACCGGTGGTGATGAGGCGCACCTGGTTAATGCCGAGGGCTTTCTCGATGGCGTGCAGCAGGTCGGTTTCCTGCGTGCGCAGCAGGCCGCCGCGTCCGTCCGGCGTGAGCGTCCAGCACTGGGCGTCTTTACGCACCACTTCCGGATAGACGGAGAAGGTGTCCACGTCGATGTGGGTCATCACCGTGTCGAGGTGCATGCAGGAGCGATGTTTAGGCAGCTCAACGGCAATCACGCGTTCGGCCTGACGGTGTTTAAACAGGCTGTTGGCGAGGAACTCCACGCCCTGCGGCGTCGTGCGCTCGGACATGCCGATCAATACCGCCCCGCGGCCAATCACCAGTACGTCACCGCCTTCTAAGGTGGCGTGGTCGTAATTAATATTCTCGTCGCCGAAATACTTAATAAAATCGCCGTCGGCAAATGCCGGGTGCCAGCGATATATCGCGCGCAGATTATTGGTTTCACGCTGGCGGGCGGGTTTCGCCATCGGGTTAATGGACACGCCGTTATAAATCCAGCAGGAGGTATCGCGGGTAAATAAATGGTTCGGCAGCGGCTTCATAATAAAATCATTCGCCGTGTGGGTATCCACTACCATATTTTTAATGGCTGCCGGAATTTCGCCGTAGGTTAATCCCCCGCTTAATCGCCGCGCCAGTTCGCGGTGCGGCATATCCGCCAGCCAGCCGCGCACGTCGCCGGCAAAGGTTGGCCCGAGGCGATAGTCGGAAATTTGTGTTTCAAGAAGCCAGGCTTTCGCTTCTGCAATATCAAGGGTTTGCGTGAGCAGGTCGGTCAACAGCAGGACTTCCACACCCTGCTCGCGCAGCGTGTTTGCGAAGATGTCATGCTCCTCACCCGCCCGTTCAACCGACAGTACATCATCAAATAACAGCTCCTGACAGTTTGAGGGCGTTAACCGCTTCAGGCTTAAATTAGGGCGGTGCAGCATAACGCTACGCAATTGACCAATTTCAGAACCGACGTAATGCTTTTCCATAATTATTCCTTTAACTGTTTTTCAGAATAAAAAGGGCATGCGCCATGTGGTGTGTTTAATTACATGGCGGCTAAGCTCAATTGATTTCGTGATTTATAGTAGGCAGTTAAATAATCCGTAATGTGATATTGCTCACGCGAAAATGGATATTAACGAGTTTGTTTTCATTTGCATGATTCGCATCAGATAATGATTAATTTCATATTATTGGGAGTTGAATAGCTAAGCAGGATCCGGTGGCATTATTTGAGGTTGTTATTATTTTGTAGAATTACACATTTTGTAATTATTGGTTATCCATTTGATTTTAAACGATTAAATGAAATGAAAAGAATGGCTATGCAATAATGACAATTAACTATTTTTGACTTAAGGAAAATCCATAAATAATTATGGGCTTATAACGGAAATTATCAAAGTCGTAAAACTGTCTCTTATACACATCT
>NZ_JAAQOK010000045.1:0-34677 GCF_011683705.1 Enterobacter sp. 725m/11
AGGATAGGTGGGAGGCTTTGAAGCGTGGACGCCAGTCTGCGTGGAGCCGTCCTTGAAATACCACCCTTTAATGGCTGGTGTTCTAACGTGGACCCGTGATCCGGGTTGCGGACAGTGTCTGGTGGGTAGTTTGACTGGGGCGGTCTCCTCCCAAAGAGTAACGGAGGAGCACGAAGGTTAGCTAATCCTGGTCGGACATCAGGAGGTTAGTGCAATGGCATAAGCTAGCTTGACTGCGAGAGTGACGGCTCGAGCAGGTGCGAAAGCAGGTCATAGTGATCCGGTGGTTCTGAATGGAAGGGCCATCGCTCAACGGATAAAAGGTACTCCGGGGATAACAGGCTGATACCGCCCAAGAGTTCATATCGACGGCGGTGTTTGGCACCTCGATGTCGGCTCATCACATCCTGGGGCTGAAGTAGGTCCCAAGGGTATGGCTGTTCGCCATTTAAAGTGGTACGCGAGCTGGGTTTAGAACGTCGTGAGACAGTTCGGTCCCTATCTGCCGTGGGCGCTGGAGAATTGAGGGGGGCTGCTCCTAGTACGAGAGGACCGGAGTGGACGCATCACTGGTGTTCGGGTTGTCATGCCAATGGCACTGCCCGGTAGCTAAATGCGGAAGAGATAAGTGCTGAAAGCATCTAAGCACGAAACTTGCCCCGAGATGAGTTCTCCCTGAGACTATAAGTCTCCTGAAGGAACGTTGAAGACGACGACGTTGATAGGCCGGGTGTGTAAGCGCAGCGATGCGTTGAGCTAACCGGTACTAATGAACCGTGAGGCTTAACCTTACAACGCCGAAGCTGTTTTGGCGGTGAGAGAGACGATTTTCAGCCTGATACAGATTAACAGAATTTGCCTGGCGGCTTTAGCGCGGTGGTCCCACCTGACCCCATGCCGAACTCAGAAGTGAAACGCCGTAGCGCCGATGGTAGTGTGGGGTCTCCCCATGTGAGAGTAGGGAACTGCCAGGCATCAATTAAGAAGAACCCCGTACCGTAAGGTGCGGGGTTTTTTGCTTTGTGCGCCGGAAAATGCCGGATGGCGGCTTCGCCTTATCCGGCCTACAGGTTTTGTAGGCCCGGTAAGCGCAGCGCCACCGGGAAATGCTAACCGCACGATCTTACCGGGAAGAGATACAGGAGTAAAAATAAGGTAAGGTTTTGATAAACGCAGAAAAGCAAAAACCCAGCCATAGGCTGGGTTCTTTAAATAGTGGTGCCCGGACTCGGAATCGAACCAAGGACACGGGGATTTTCAATCCCCTGCTCTACCGACTGAGCTATCCGGGCAACGGAGCGCATTAAACCGCAATCGCGCCTTATCGTCAACATTATTTCAGGAAAAGCTGTTCAACTGCTTAAGTTTGCGGCAATCTGTACGTTTTCACCGTGAAAATGCACAAATCTTCCAGACAATACCGGGCCGTGCGGCAATGCTGATGACAACAGGAGGGCAGTATGGCAAACGACTGGCTTGAGCTCCGTCAGCATGCGGATACCGGCATTGAAACGATTAAAGCGCACTTCGAAGGCCATGCCTTCGATCCCCACTGGCACGATAGTTATCTGGTCGGGATTACCCTTTCAGGCACCCAGCAGTTCCACTGTCGTCGCGAACGCCACCGCAGCCATCCTGGTGATGCGTTCTTACTGGAGCCGGGCGAAATTCACGACGGCGACGCGCCTGTGGAAGGAGGCTTTACCTATCTCACCTTCTATCTTGACGAGCAGTGGCTGACGCGTACCCTCCGTGGATTATATGAAGCCACGCCGGATCGCTACTCGCTTCACTTTGCTCAAACGCTAACGCGAGAACCTCAGCTGGTCCGTTCTATCGGCGAGACGTTTAACGCGTTGCATAGCGATGAGATGAAAATTGTTCAGCAGAGCACAATGGATAAGCTGCTCTCTCAGATCACCTCCTATTGCCACTGGCGTAAGAAACTCCCGTCGCAGCTACAGAGCGCTGCCGTGGCGCACCGCGCACGCGACTATCTTTATGCGCATATCGGCGAGAACGTGGGGTTGTCAGACCTTGCGCGCGAGACGGGCACGGATCGCTTTACACTGACGCGCTGTTTTAAGCGCGAGTTCAACCTGGCACCGCACGCCTGGCTTATTCAGCTGCGTCTGGCAAAGGCGCGACAGCTGCTGGCGCACGGCGAACAGCCTGTTAATGTGGCTACAGCGCTCGGTTTTGCCGACCAAAGCCATCTGGGACGCTGGTTCCAGCGTGCATACCGCATTTCCCCTGCCCACTACCGCCGGTTGTGCACAAACCTTCCAGACGTTTCCAGAAAATAGCGGCACAGTAATGGCTCTAACAAAAAAGGAGCCATCTGTGAGTCTGATGCCTTATCTGCTGTTTGCCTTTGTCGCGTCGATAACGCCCGGCCCGACGAATATCCTCGTTCTCACTAACAGCCAGCACTTTGGTGTTAAAAATACCATTCCCGCCATTTTGGGGGGATGTATTACGGCGAGTCTGATTGTGCTGATATCGGGTGCCGGCGCCGGGGAGGTGCTGCGTCAGTTTCCTCTGATACGCCAGGCAATGAGCTGGGCGGGCGTGCTGTGGCTAACCTGGATGAGCTGGCAACTGTATCGGGCGCCTGCGGCGAATCTTTCTGAGAAGGCACCTCATCGCTTCACCGCGCAAGCCGCAGCGCTGCTGCAAATGGTGAATCCGAAAACGTGGATGATGGCACTGGCAGTAGTGAGTCTTTTTGCTCCCGCGAGCATTCATCCGTTAAGAGATATTGCGCTGATGGCGCTATGGTTCTTATTGATTTCTGTGATGTGCCTGATGTGCTGGGCGTGGCTGGGGAAGGCGGTAAACCGGGTGTTTCGCACCACCGTGGCGATGGTGCGGTTTCAGCGCCTGATGGCGCTATGTCTGCTCGTCTCCGCCTGGGCGGGCATGCTGGTCTAGGTTAACGCCCCGCCCATACGACACCGGGCAAAGCGCAGAATGTCTTCCGCCAGGCGGTGCGCCGTATCCACATCGGCCTGGCTACGGTTCACCAGCATGCGGCTCAGGCAACCCTCCAGTACGAGCTCCATCTGCTTAGCGACCATTGCCGGGTCATCCACTTCAAGCGTTGTCAGCAGTTCGTGGGTGAAGTCATGCGCCGCACGTTTTTGCTGATCCGCCAGCTGGTGTATTGGATGGCCAGGATCGGGATAAAACGTACAGGCAGCAATAAACAGGCAGCCTGGATAACGATTGTTGCTGACGCACTCTGTCAGGGCGGTGTAGCGCGCTAACAGTTTTTGCTCAGCGGTCAGCTCTTCATTCAACATTAGCTGCCTGCGCCAGATATCCACCTGCTGGCTAAGATAGCGTAGGGCATCATAAAGCAGCGCCTCTTTATCCGGCCAGAAGCGCTTAAGCTCATCCAGAGGGTAATCGATACGGTCGGCTACCATCTCAAGCGTGGTGCTGGCGATCCCTTGAATCTCAAGTAGTTGCAGGGCTTGTCCCAGTACGTCTTCGCGTTGCACGGTTATCTCCTCCGCTATTCCCAACGGTATGTCCCGTCTAAAGTGTTGTTTACGGTTGGCGATTGCGCAAATGCGCGCTGAATGCCGTTGCGTCCATAAACCCGGTTACACGCTGTTCTGGCAGCTCTTCGCCCTGCTCATTGAAGAACAGAATGGTTGGCAGCCCGAGTACGGTAAGGTGTTTAAGCAGGGCCTTATCCTGCGCATTGTTGGCTGTGACGTTTGCCTGAAGGAGTACCGTCTCTTTCAGGGCATTTTGCACCTGAGGATCGCTAAAGGTGTATTTTTCAAACTCTTTGCAGGCAACACACCAGTCGGCATAGAGGTCGAGCATCACCGGTTTGCCTTTTGCCTGCGCCAGCGCGCTGTTGAGCTCATCGACGTTCTTAACGTGTATAAAGTTTAAATGTGCCTGCGTCTGGCCCACAGGCGAGCCGAACGCCCAATCCTGAAGCGGGCGCACGCTCACCAACGCGGCGGCGAGCAGGAGAATTTGCACCAGACGCATCCACGCTTTTTTTGCCCCCAGGCTGACGATAAACGCCCAGGAGAAGAACGCCACGCCGAGCATGGCCCACAGGCGCAAACCCCACGCGTCACCCATGATGCGCTCCAGCAGGAACACCGGGAGCGCCAGGATGACAAAGCCGAACGCGGTTTTCACCGTCTCCATCCACGGGCCGCTCTTCGGCAGCAGGCGGTTGCCAAACACCGTCACCAGAATCAGCGGCAGGCCCATCCCCAGCGCGTAAAGATACAGCGTACCCCCGCCGAGCCACATATTACCGCTCTGGGCGATGTACAGCAGGATAGCGCTCAGCGGTGCTGTAGTGCAGGGGGAACAAATCAACCCGGCGATGGCGCCCATTGCGAACACGCCGCCCGCAGAGCCACCCTGCTGGCGATTGCTCATCAGCGTTAAGCGGGTTTGCAGCGAAGAGGGCAGCTGAAGCGTGAACAGGCCAAACATCGACAGCGCAAGCAGAATAAATACGGCTGACAGGCCGATTAGCACGTAAGGGTGCTGAAGCGCTGCCTGGAACTGTAGTCCGGCCGCGGCGACCACGAGGCCGAGCGCGGTATAGGTGAGCGCCATGCCCTGCACATAAATAAAGGCCAGGAGCAGCGCCCGGGCGGTAGAAAGACGCTGTTTGCCGCCCAGTACAATCCCGGAGATAAGCGGGTACATCGGCAGGACACAAGGGGTAAAGGCAATGCCGATACCAATCAGTAAGGCCCAAAGTGCTGAGAACGGCAGATCGGAAGCAGCTTTGGCTTCGCCTTCATCCCTCACCCTGGCCCTCTCGCCTGAGGGGAGAGGGGAGGCAGCCGCTTTAACTTCAGTAAGCGGAACGACCTTCGTTTCAGGGGGGTAGCAGAAGCCCGCGTCGGCACAGCCCTGATACGTAACCGTCAGCGTGGCATCTTTATCCGCCTGATTCACCGTGACGGGCACGCTTAAGCGCTGGCGATAAATTTCACTTTTACCGTAGAACTCGTCCTCATGCCATTCGCCAGCGGTCATCTGCAATGCGCCAACGTTAGCCTTTGCCGGCGTGATGCTGACCTGCTTGCGGTAGAGGTAGTAACCCTCTTTCACCTGCCAGGTCAGATTGAGATCGTGCTGGTTTTGCTGAAAGTCGAAAATGAACGCCTGGTCGGCGGGAATAAAGTTCGAACGGCCGGGCGCGTCAAACAACCCGGCAAATACTGACGTGCTGCACAGCAGCAGGATCAGCGTAAAGAAGCGTTGAGCCATGAGAGATAGTCGTTATCGCCGTGGACCACTGGCAGCACCAGCAGCTCCGGGGTTTGATAAGGATGATGAGACTTGAGGCAGTCAAGGAGCGCCTGCTGATTCGCCAGATTGGTTTTGAGCAACATCTGGACTTCATACTCCTGCTCCAGCTTGCCTTCCCAGTAATAGAGGGAGGTCGCGCCGGGGAGCAGCGTGACGCAGGCTGCCAGTTTTTCGGCCAGCGCTTTGGCGGCGAGATCCTGGGCAGAGGCTTCATCAGGGGCGGTACATAGTACGACAACAGCATCAGGCGTGTTCACAAGTCGACCTCCTCATCACGAAAGTCTTCACTATATCACGCCATGCGATTGGTCATTAATGAAACGGGCCGCAGAGCGGCCCGATTTTAACTATTTTTACAACGGCTAACCGTTTACAGCACAATGCCGCCAATGATAAAGCCGAGGACGACGCAAAGCGTAATCGCCACCACGCCCGGGATCAGGAACGCGTGGTTAAACACGTACTTACCGATGCGGGTTGAGCCGGTATCGTCCATCTCAACCGCGGCCAGCAGGGTTGGGTAGGTTGGCAGAACGAACAGCGCAGAAACCGCCGCAAAAGACGCAATCGCCGTCAGCGGCGTCACGCCCAGCATCAGTGCCGCAGGCATCAGCGCTTTGGTGGTGGCAGCCTGAGAGTAAAGCAGCGTCGCGGCAAAGAACAGTACCACCGCCAGCAGCCACGGGTAGTTGTGAAGCAGGTCGCCGGCAACGGTCTGGATGTCGCTGATGTGTGCTTTCACGAAGGTGTCACCGAGCCACGCCACGCCCAGTACGCACACGCAGGCGCTCATACCGGATTTGAAGGTGCTGGCGTTCAGCACTTCGCTGGTGTCGATTTTACAGGTGATGCTAATCAGCGTGGCGATGGTCAGCATGAATACCACAATCGCTTCGTTACGCGGCAGCACCGGGTTCTGGATCAGCCCCACGGTGTCGCTGATGGCGGTCGCGTAGAACATCACGGCGACGATACCGATCAGGAACAGTAGCACGGAGCGTTTCGCGTGCGGCTTCAGCTCGAAGACCTGGCTACCGCGCAGGCTCACTTCACCTTTTGCCAGACGCTCCTGGTAAACCGGATCGTCTTTCAGCTCGGCGCCGAGGAAGTTACACAGCACGGCGGTAATCATCACCGCAATCAGCGTGACTGGAATACAGATCGCCAGCAGCGTCAGGTAGCTCACGCCCATCGGCTCAAGGATACCCGCGAAGAAGACTACGGCGGCTGAGATTGGCGACGCGGTGATCGCAATCTGCGACGCAACCACGGCAATAGAAAGAGGACGAGACGGGCGAATCCCCTGTTCTTTTGCCACCTCGGTGATCACCGGCAGCGTGGAGAACGCCGTGTGGCCGGTTCCCGCGAGAATGGTCATAAACCAGGTCACCAGCGGGGCAAGGAAGGTGATGTATTTCGGATGGCGGCGCAGCATGCGCTCCGCCAGGCTCACCAGGTAGTCCATACCGCCCGCCACCTGCATGGCCGCAATAGCGGCAATAACCGCCATGATGATTTCGATAACGTCAAAAGGGATTGCGCCGGGTTTAATCTGAAAGATAAGGGTAAGTACGAGCACCCCGAGACCGCCGGCAAAACCAATGCCGATACCCCCGAGCCGCGCGCCCAAATAAATCGCCAACAGGACGATGACGAGTTCTGCTCCAAACATAAAGACCTGCCTTGCTTATTAACAAGTTGATATTGAATTGTTGTATTTAGGTAACGCCTAAAAAGAAAAAAGGCACGTCACAAGTGACGTGCCTTTCGGAAGCCTAGCCTGAACTGTTACTGTTCGCTTTCATCGGTATATCGTTTCGCTTTATATGCCGGATGCATCAGGTTCTGGGCCGAGAAGATATCGTCCAGCTCGGCTTCGGTCAACAGTCCACGCTCCAGCACGACTTCACGCACGCTCTTACCGGTTTCGGCGCAAATCTTACCAACGATGTCACCGTTGTGGTGGCCGATGAACGGGTTGAGGTAAGTAACGATCCCGATGGAGTTATAAACATAGCCTTCACAGACTTCTTTATTCGCGGTGATGCCGTTAATGCATTTTTCCAGCAGGTTGTAGCAGGCATTAGTCAGGATGTGAATGGATTCAAACATCGCCTGGCCAATCACCGGCTCCATCACGTTCAGCTGCAGCTGACCGGCTTCGGAGGCCATGGTCACGGTGGTGTCGTTACCAATCACCTTGAAGCAAACCTGGTTCACCACTTCTGGCACTACCGGGTTAACTTTGGCTGGCATAATGGAAGAACCCGCCTGCAACTCTGGCAGGTTGATTTCGTTCAGGCCAGCGCGCGGGCCGGAGGAGAGCAGGCGCAGGTCATTACAGATTTTGGACAGTTTCACCGCCAGACGTTTCAGGGCGCTGTGTACCATTACGTACGCGCCGCAGTCGGATGTGGCTTCAATCAGATCTTCCGCAGGCACCACCGGCAGGTTAGACACTTCCGCCAGCTTCTGAACCGCCAGCTGCTGATAACCATCCGGGGTGTTCAGACGCGTACCGATGGCGGTGGCGCCCAGGTTCACTTCCAGCAGCAGCTCGGAGGTGCGCAGCAGGTTTTTGGTCTCTTCGTTAAGCAGCACGTTAAACGCGTGGAATTCCTGACCGAGGGTCATTGGCACCGCGTCCTGCAGCTGGGTACGGCCCATTTTCAGAATGTCCTGGAACTCAACGGCCTTACGCTGGAAGCCATCGCCCAGCTGGTTGATCGCGTCGACCAGTTTGACCACGGAGGCATACACCGCGATACGGAAGCCGGTTGGGTAGGCGTCGTTGGTGGACTGGCATTTGTTAACGTGGTCGTTCGGGTTGAGGTACTGGTATTCACCTTTCTGGTGGCCCATCAGCTCAAGGCCGATGTTTGCCAGTACTTCGTTGGTATTCATGTTGACGGAGGTACCCGCGCCGCCCTGATAGACGTCAACCGGGAACTGGTCCATGCATTTGCCGTTGTTCAGCACTTCATCGCAGGCAGCGATAATCGCATTTGCCGCGCTTTTAGGAATGGTTTGCAGCTCTTTGTTCGCCAGCGCTGCGGCTTTCTTCACCATCACCATGCCACGGACAAACTCAGGGATATCGCTGATTTTGCTGTTGCTGATGTAGAAGTTTTCAATCGCTCTCAGAGTGTGAACACCATAGTAGGCATCCGCTGGAACTTCCCTGGTACCCAACAAGTCTTCTTCGATACGAATGTTGTTTAACATGTGAACCTTCTTTTCAAGCTGCCGATGGATTGTACTAAACACACAACATATATGTGGTTTTGAATATTTTCTGACCGACGATTATTCCCTCAATCGGCCAGATGTTCGAGATCATATGCTGATGATAGCGAATTGCCGTAAGCTGGATCACTTATTATCGACCCGATTCCATGATAATTATTAATCTGTGAAATGTGTCACCGCTTTAATATTTCCGAAAAAAATATCCGTGCAAACCGATTGAATTTTGGCTAACCGTCTCCATCTCTTACAGACGCGTGACGCGAACACATTCAGACAGGGGCCAGATGGCACCTGCCACACAGGAGATGCCAGTGCGCTGGATACCGTTTATTGCTTTCTTTCTCTATGTTTACATTGAGATTTCTATTTTCATTCAGGTAGCTCACGTGCTGGGCGTCCTGCTGACGCTGATTCTGGTGATCTTCACCTCCGTCATCGGCATGTCGCTGGTGCGTAATCAGGGTTTCAAAAATTTCCTGATAATGCAGCAGAAGATGGCCGCAGGCGAAAGCCCGGCAGAAGAGATGATCAAAAGCGTGTCGCTGATTATTGCTGGCCTGCTGCTGATCCTGCCGGGGTTCTTCACCGACTTCCTCGGCCTGCTGTTGCTGTTGCCGCCCGTACAGAAGCACCTGACCATGAAGCTGCTGCCGCACCTGCGCTTCAGCCGCATGCCGGGCGGCGGGTTCAGCACAGGGCCAGGCGATACCTTCGAAGGGGAGTATCAGCGCAAGGATGAACAGCGCGACCGTTTAGACCATAAAGACGATCGATAATTTTTTTGCCCGGTGGCTTCGCTTACCGGGCCTACGGATTTTTCCGCTTCGGTAAAAACGCCCACAGCCCCGCCAGCATGACGATGGCATACACACTCTTCCATCCCACCATCGCCAGCAACAGCAGGCACAGCACGCCCCCGACGACCGCCAGGGCTTTATAGCGACCTTTCAGCAGACGACAGCCCGCCAGCATGCACAGCAGGTAGATCATGATGAAAATACCGTTGGCGTAGATAATTAGAGCATCGAGGTTGATGTCGAGAAGATAAATACCCAGCGAGCTCAGGACGCAGCAGCCCAGCACGGCATTCAGCGCATTCATCGGGAGTTGACGTTTAGACAACCGCGCGAGGCGGCTCTCAGGTTTGTAGCGCGCCTGTGACCACACCAGACGGGCGAAGCTCTGGATATAAATGTTGAGGCTGGCAAAGCAGGCGAGATAGCCAATCACACAGGCCACCCATAGCGCCTTCACGCCGAAAAGTTTAACCACGATACCCGGTAGCGATGCGGCGGCGGCTTTATCTTCGCCGAACGCGTTGAAGTGCAGCACCAGCACGGTACAGGCCCAATATACGGTGCCCGCCAGCAGTAAACCAATCATCAGAGCGCGGGGAAAATCACGCTCGGGCTGTTTAAACTCGGATGCCAGGTGAGCGAACGCTTCAAGGCCAACAAAACACCAGAACATGACGGATAACGCAGCGAAAAGCTGTGAATGGTCGATATCGTTTATCGCAGGGAAGGGGATATCTGCTACGGTAATGTTACCCGCAAACCAGATGGCGACGATCAGCACGACGATCAACGCTGCAACCAGCGTTTGCAGATTCGCGCTTGAACTGGCTCCGCGCGAGCCCACCCACCAGACAATCGCCAGCGTACCCAGTTCAGCCAGCAGCAGTTGTTCGTCGTGCCAGCCAAACAGCGCCTGTCCAAAGCCGGTGGCGATATGCAGGGCTGCCGGAAGGCCAACGGGTATTACCGACAAAAACAGCCAGCCGGTTACGCGCTCCATGCGCGGACCAAACGCCATGCCGACAAAATGCGCCACGCCGCCCGCGCTGGGGAAGTGCCGCCCGAGTATGGCAAACACAATCGCCACCGGGAACACCAGCAGGATCAGCACCGGCCATGCCCAAAGACTGTTATTTCCGGCGACCAGCGCCGCCAGTGCCGGTACGGCAAACACGCCGGTACCTAACAAGGAGGTTGAAAGCAGGCCAACGCCCTGCGCCAGCCCCAGCTCCTGCCTGAGTCCACTCATTTACCTTGCCCTGCCACCATCAAAAGAGAGTGGATGGTAACACTTTCGCAAATTTTTTTTCGATTCCCCCTTGAAGGGGTAAAAAGCTATCCCCATCTCTCAGGGCACTAGTCGGAAAACCGCATGCGGGCCGGCGTCATCCATAACTGATAATGACTTTCTCAAAGGAGAGCTATCAATGAGTATTCGTCCGTTACATGATCGTGTGATCGTCAAACGTAAAGAAGTTGAAACCAAGTCTGCTGGCGGCATCGTTCTGACCGGTTCTGCAGCAGCCAAATCAACGCGTGGCGAAATCATCGCTGTCGGTAAGGGCCGCATCCTGGAAAACGGAACTGTGCAGCCGCTGGACGTTAAAGTTGGTGACATCGTAATTTTCAACGATGGCTACGGCGTGAAATCCGAGAAGATCGACAATGAAGAAGTGTTGATCATGTCCGAGAGCGACATTCTGGCAATTGTTGAAGCGTAATTTACGCACGAGAATTTGAGGAAATAAGAACATGGCAGCTAAAGACGTAAAATTCGGTAACGACGCTCGTGTAAAAATGCTCCGCGGCGTAAACGTACTGGCAGATGCAGTTAAAGTGACCCTGGGCCCGAAAGGCCGTAACGTAGTGCTGGATAAATCCTTCGGCGCGCCAACCATCACCAAAGATGGTGTTTCCGTTGCACGTGAAATCGAGCTGGAAGACAAGTTCGAAAACATGGGCGCGCAGATGGTGAAAGAAGTTGCCTCTAAAGCGAACGACGCTGCAGGCGACGGTACCACCACCGCGACCGTACTGGCGCAGGCTATCATCACTGAAGGCCTGAAAGCCGTTGCTGCGGGCATGAACCCAATGGATCTGAAACGTGGTATCGACAAAGCTGTCGCATCCGCTGTTGAAGAACTGAAAGCGCTGTCCGTACCGTGCTCTGACTCTAAAGCCATTGCTCAGGTTGGTACTATCTCCGCTAACTCTGACGAAACCGTAGGTAAACTGATCGCTGAAGCGATGGATAAAGTCGGTAAAGAAGGCGTGATCACCGTTGAAGACGGTACCGGTCTGGAAGACGAACTGGACGTGGTTGAAGGTATGCAGTTCGACCGCGGTTACCTGTCCCCATACTTCATCAACAAGCCAGAAACTGGCGCTGTTGAGCTGGAAAGCCCGTTCATCCTGCTGGCTGACAAGAAAATCTCCAACATCCGTGAAATGCTGCCAGTGCTGGAAGCCGTTGCGAAAGCAGGCAAGCCGCTGGTTATCATCGCTGAAGATGTTGAAGGCGAAGCGCTGGCGACCCTGGTGGTTAACACCATGCGTGGCATCGTGAAAGTGGCTGCGGTTAAAGCACCTGGCTTCGGCGATCGCCGTAAAGCAATGCTGCAGGATATCGCTACCCTGACCGGTGGTACCGTGATCTCCGAAGAGATCGGTATGGAGCTGGAAAAAGCGACCCTGGAAGACCTGGGCCAGGCGAAACGCGTTGTGATCAACAAAGACACCACCACCATCATCGACGGTGTGGGTGAAGAAGCCGCTATTCAGGGCCGTGTTGGTCAGATCCGTAAGCAGATCGAAGAAGCCACTTCCGATTACGACCGTGAAAAACTGCAGGAGCGCGTAGCTAAACTGGCTGGCGGCGTTGCGGTAATCAAAGTTGGTGCGGCGACCGAAGTTGAAATGAAAGAGAAGAAAGCACGCGTTGACGATGCCCTGCACGCCACCCGTGCTGCGGTAGAAGAAGGCGTAGTTGCTGGTGGTGGTGTCGCGCTGGTACGTGTAGCCGCTAAGCTGGCTGGCCTGACCGCTCAGAACGAAGACCAGAACGTGGGTATCAAAGTTGCGCTGCGCGCAATGGAAGCTCCTCTGCGTCAGATCGTTTCCAACGCCGGTGAAGAGCCGTCTGTGGTTGCGAACAAAGTGAAAGCGGGTGAAGGTAACTACGGTTACAACGCGGCAACTGAAGAATACGGCAACATGATCGACTTCGGTATCCTGGATCCAACTAAAGTGACCCGTTCTGCTCTGCAGTACGCGGCATCTGTAGCTGGCCTGATGATCACGACCGAGTGCATGGTAACCGACCTGCCAAAAGGCGACGCGCCTGACTTAGGTGCTGCTGGTATGGGCGGCATGGGTGGAATGGGCGGCATGATGTAATCATGTTGTTCTGAACCTCTCAGAACGAACCCCGGGCAGAAATGTCCGGGGTTTTTTATTGCCGCTACTCAAATGTTCCCTTCACGCATGCTACGCCTTCGCACACCATCTGACGGCCTTTCGCCCAGACCTCGCGGATCTTCAGGTCATCCGTCAGCACCAGGAAATCGGCATCGCATCCGGGCGCGAGCCGCCCCTTATGCTCCAGCCCGAGAAACTCCGCTACGTTACGCGTAAACGGCAGAAGCGCCTCCTCCAGCGGCAGGTGATACCGGCTGACCAGTTGCTGCAGCGTCTGAGGCAGAGATTCGAACCCGGCTACGCCAATGCCCACCAGATTACCGTTCGCGTCAAAATTCGGTTGGCTGCCGTTACCGTCCGAGCTGAGCGTAAGCCGGTTAAACGGCACCTGCGCTTCACGGGCCGTCGCGATGGCGGTGGCGGCATCAATGGGCTCACTGATGCTGGTGGTGATGTCGATATAGCCCCCATCGCGGGCATAATCCAGCGCGGCGAGGAACAGCGCCTGGTCGCGGTTAACGTGGGTTGGCAGCAGCTTCGTGCGGGGCACGTCGGCATTATTCAGGATGTTAAGCAGCGGCTCCAGCAGCTTCGGGCTGTTGCCGAAGTGAAACACGGATATGCCCGCTTTGGCGCCCAGCAGCCCGCCGACGCGCGACTGGGCGGCCATATTCGCGAGCTGGTCATCCGCTGGTGCGGAAGAGCGATGGTCGGAAATCGCGCATTTCACGCCGATGATTTTATCAATCAGCGCCACATCCTTTTCGATGCTGCCGGTAATCGTCGGAGAAGGCAGCCCATACGCGCCTGTCAGCATCCACGCGCTGATCCCTTCATGCTCAAGCGCCCGCGTTTTTGCCAGCAGCGATTCGGGATGGCGGGTCACGCCGTCGGTACCCAGCAGGCCAACAACGGAGGTGATGCCCGCCGCCACCAGCGCGGACAACCGTACCTCCGGCGTCCGGGTGTGCGGACCGGCTTCACCGCCGCCGCCGATCAGGTGTACGTGCTGATCGATAAAGCCCGGGCAAACCACCGCCCCGGCGAGATCGGTTTCAGGACAGCTAAGCTGCATTGCTGCGCGATCCGTTTTTTCAATCGCGATGATTTTTCCCCCGGCGATCAGCAGATCGCAACGTCCCTGATCCTCCGGCGCGTAAAGGTGCACATTGCGGAAAAGATGGGGTTCCAGCACTGAAAAATCCATTTTTATCTCCTCAGAAGAGTAGCTGCATTACCCACATTGAGAGCAGGGCGTTAATAACGCAGACGGTAATGATGTGTGGATAATACTTCGGGTTAACGCCTGCGGTGCCCAGGCAGCGGCCGGTGTTTTGCACCGGATTGCCCATCAGATAGATGGCGGGCAGCAGAACGGTGGCATCGTGGCCGTTGAGCGTGCCGGCAGCCACCAGGCTGGCGCAAACCCCCACGCCGCCGCCCATACTCATCACCGAGGCCAGCAGGACCGTTGCCGCCGCGCCCGGAAGCCCCCACAGCGCCATGATCGGCTCGCAAATATTACCAACAATATCCAGCAGGCCGGTCACCTTGAGCGCCTGAATGATGACAAACGCCATAACCACGTTCGGCAGCAGGCTGGTGGTGGCGATGGTAAAGCCTCGGCGGGCGCCATCGATAAACATGTCCATGATATTTTTACGCGGCTGGGCGATCATTTTTTTCCTCCTGAATACGACGATCTTCCATGTGAGCGATCCACAGACGCAGGAGGTTCGCGCCAACAAATTTAAACATCAGTATGACGGCCAGCGGCGTGATTACCGGGACGGTAATAAACGTGAAGAGTGCGGCGCCGGAAGAAAAATAGTTGGTAATGATGGCGCTACCGCTGGTCTGGAAGGTGGCGAAAATGGCGCGCTCGCGATCGGTAATAGCCCCTTCGTCGGTCAACTCTTTGGTCATCCCTGCTGCGGCATCGGTATTTTGCAGGTTGGCGATGAGGGCCAGAGAGCAGACGCCCGGTACGCCAAGCAGCGGGCGCAAAATGGGCGTCATCAGCTGTTGCGCGGCACGCAGCCCGCCCAGCCCCTCGGTGACGGCAATGATCCCGAGCGATAAAATGACCGAAGGCGCCAGTTCAAGGGCAAATAAGAAACCGTCTTTCGCCCCCGTGCCGCCCTCACCGCGAAACGTGAGCGCGCCGTTCACCGGACCGAAGCTGCCGTTTAGGACGGTAAAATCCAGCACGCGCCACCATTCGGTACTTTTGGCGAAAAAGCCTGAGAAAAATACGATGGTGAGCACAAACGCCAGATAGCCCACCCATGTTACCTTTTCCTCTCCTGAGGATGATGCACTCATGAAACCCCCTGTTTTAATCGCGTACAAAAGTTGTACGTCGCAACACTAAAAACGATCGAGGGCTAAAACACGATATCCCAAAGGGCATTATCAGAATTCATTTAAGATGTCGGAGGAGTGATGTACGGAATCCGGCTCGCAGAAATGCGCGGGGATTTTTCTTTTAGTCATCTTTTAGGTATAAGATTTACAGACGGACAAATACTGTCCAGCTTATTGAAAACGAGGAATAACATGCGCGTAAAAGTCTGTGCAGGGATCGTAGGAGCAGCGTTGCTGCTGGCGGGTTGTAGCTCCAGCAATGAACTGTCGGCAGCGGGCCAGGGCGTTCGCTTTGTGGAAGATAAGCCAGGCAGCGAATGCCAGCTGTTAGGCACGGCCACCGGTGAACAAAGTAACTGGATGTCGGGTCAGCACGGTGAAGAAGGCGGCTCTATGCGCGGCGCGGCGAATGCCTTGCGTAACCAGGCTGCTGCAATGGGGGGGAACGTGATTTACGGCGTGAGCAGCCCGACGCAAGGAATGCTTTCCAGCTTCGTGCCAACGGCCAGCCAGATGAGCGGCCAGGTCTATAAGTGCCCGAACTGAGTTTACTTGCTGATGGCGCTGCGCCCCACCTCGTAGGGCAGGTAAGCGTAGCGCCACTTGCCTTTTAGCGCTGCCGCAGTTGCAAATCCAGCGGCGTCTTACTCGGCTCTCCGCCAATCTCGCGTGCCAGCTTCGGCACCATATAACCTGAAACCAGCGTTAACAGCTCGCGCATAATTTGTCGGGCTTCCTCATCCATCACCATGAAATGCGCCGCGCCCTGCACGCGATCCAGTACGTGCAGGTAATAGGGCATCACGCCTGCGTCAAACAAGGCATTGCTGAGATCGGCCAGCACCCGGGCGCTGTTGTTCACGCCGCGCAACAATACGCTCTGGTTGAGCAGCGTCACGCCCGCCTTACGCAGACGCGCCATTGCCGCGCGAAATTCATCGTCGATCTCGTTCGCGTGGTTGATATGGTTTACCAGCAGCACCTGTAGACGTGACTGCTCCAGGCGCGTGACCAGGGCGTCGGTAATACGCGCCGGGATGACGATCGGTAAACGGCTGTGAATGCGCAGACGCTTAATGTGCGGAATGGCTTCAAGCTGCGTCAAAAGCCAGTCCAGTTCATGATCTTTTGCCATCAGCGGGTCACCGCCGGAAAAAATAATCTCATCCAGCTCTGGATGGGCGGCGATATAGTCCAGCGCAACCTGCCAGTTGCGCTTATTTCCCTGGTTTTCGGCATACGGGAAGTGCCGACGGAAGCAGTAACGACAATTTACCGCACAGCCGCCTTTTACCAGCAGCAGGGCGCGATTGAGATATTTGTGCAGTAAACCCGGCACCACGCTGTTTTGCTCTTCCAGCGGATCGGTGCTGTAGCCCGGCGCTGTAATAAACTCATCCTGCGACGTAAGGGTTTGTTTTAATAAAGGATCGTCAGGGTTGCCTTTTTCCATGCGCGCAACAAACGCGCGGGGAACACGCAGGGCGAAAAGTCGCTTTGCCTCACGGCCAGCAAGCAACTCCGGGTGCTGATCGAGGTCTAAAAGACGCAGCAATTCATCAGGACTGGTGATTACATCGGCAAGTTGCGATAACCAATCTTCTCTGGATGGGGTGTTTAGGGTTACAATATGCGCCATTTTGTGGCTTAGCTACCAGTTAACAAATTTAGAGGGCCTTATGGCAACGTACTATAGCAACGATTTTCGTGCTGGTCTTAAAATCATGATGGACGGCGAACCGTACGCGGTTGAAGCCAGCGAATTCGTTAAACCAGGTAAAGGTCAGGCATTCGCACGCGTTAAGCTGCGCCGCCTGCTGACCGGCACCCGTGTTGAGAAAACCTTCAAATCTACTGACTCCGCTGAAGGCGCAGATGTTGTCGATATGAACCTGACTTACCTGTACAACGACGGTGAGTTCTGGCACTTCATGAACAACGAAACCTTCGAGCAGCTGTCTGCTGATGCGAAAGCTATTGGCGATAACGCGAAGTGGCTGCTGGATCAGGCTGAGTGCATCGTGACCCTGTGGAACGGCCAGCCTATCGCCGTTACCCCACCAAACTTTGTTGAGCTGGAAATCGTTGAAACCGATCCAGGTCTGAAAGGTGACACCGCGGGTACTGGCGGCAAGCCAGCAACGCTCTCCACCGGCGCTGTGGTTAAAGTACCGCTGTTCGTACAGATCGGTGAAGTGATCAAAGTGGATACTCGCTCCGGCGAATACGTATCCCGCGTGAAGTAATTTACGTCATGATTCGAGGCGCAGCGCCCGCTGCGCCTGATTTTTGCAGGCAGGGATGATGAAACGTACCGTTAAAATTCTGCTTCTGTTAGCGCTCTCCAGCGTACTGCTTTCCGGCTGTAACACCGCCCGTGGCATGGGGGAAGATATCCAGGACCTCGGTCATATCATTTCTCACGCAGCCAGCTAAGTCCGTCTAATTTTCCTAAAATTGCTTCCTTTTCCGTCAATCGGCGGGATCTTGTCTATTCTTAAGTTGCTATACACAAAACAACTTTGGCTATAAAAGGAAGATATTATGGTTAAGAAAACAATTGCAGCGATCTTTTCTGTCCTCGTGCTTTCCTCCGTGTTGACTGCATGTAATACCACCCGCGGCGTAGGGGAAGATATCTCCGACGGTGGTAACGCGATTTCTGGTGCAGCAACTAAAGCTCAGAACTAATGAAGCATGGACGGTACGGCATGTGAGTTTCACCGTACCGTCAATTCTCTGCTTCCTGCAGGGATAAAAACGGTGAAAAGCGTGTATCCATATGCAGCTTCATGCGGATATTGCGTTTATAGGTATAAACCGTTTTTCCGTTAATGCTCAGGTGAGCGGCTATCTTTTGGTTGCTCGCGCCGTCCATCCATAACGTCAACACTTTCTCCTCCTGTCGTGTCAGCAAGGGGGCGGCCACCGTCGGGCGGTACGTGCTTGCGCGCGAAATTAACGCGTCATTGATAACCGTCGCGATTTCCTCAAGAGGGGCATTTTTCATTAGCGAAGACCAGACCGGGAAGTTCCCGAGCCAGGTCGCCAGGTCCTTGTCCTCTCCCGATTGCAGCATAATAAAAGGTAATTTTTCGCTGGCATTCAGCAAAGAAGAGAGTTGCTGGAAATGGTGAATATCCTGCCTGAAACCATGCAGGTCAGCGATGACCAGCTCAGGTTTCCATTGCAGAATGTGCTCTCTGGCGAGGAATAGATTGTTCAGCCCGGTCACAACGTAGTGCCCCGGGAACAAACCGGAATGATTGAGCCATGCTTCAAACCCGGTGCGGGTGAAGTGACAACGGTCAATCAAAAGAATCTTGAACATATTTTATTCGCAGTCGGCTAGTGGTTTGGCTTCCTGCCATCAGAAAGCACATCATCATAGAGAAGTCCGATGAGCTATAAATGCCTGAACTCCGCGCCATACTGCGGCTATTTCTGGGCTTAACGCGTTCATCAGAAAATGATTGAAAAAAAATCGCACGCTAACCAAAATATAGGGTGTTATCTGCCTTGCGGGACGACCCGTAAGCGCTTCCTTCATCGGGGACGGCCCCAACTGTTTTTAAGTTAAGGAGCCCGAGATGTCCTGGATTATTCTCTTTATTGCTGGTCTGCTCGAAGTGGTATGGGCGATTGGTCTCAAGTACACCCACGGATTTACCCGCCTGACGCCCAGCGTTATTACCGTTACGGCGATGATCGTGAGCATTGTTCTGCTATCGTGGGCAATGCGTTCTCTGCCCGTGGGAACGGCCTATGCCGTCTGGACGGGGATCGGTGCCGTAGGCGCGGCGATTACCGGCATTCTGCTGCTGGGTGAGTCAGCGAGCCTGGCGCGAATTGCCAGCCTCGCTCTGATTGTTGCCGGTATCATTGGGCTGAAGCTCAGTACCCATTAACGGGGCTGTTTTACCCAAATAAGTTTCGACACATCAAACCCCTGTCGGGTCGCGACGTCCAGCATCTGCTGTTTCATTTCTGACGAAATAGATGGCGTGCGGGAAAGTATCCACAGATAGTCGCGATCCGGCCCGCAGACCAGCGCGTGACGGTACTCTCTGTCGAGCGCTATCACGTTATAGCCGCCATAAAACGGGCCGAAGAAAGAAACTTTGAGCGCGGCCCGTCGCGGGTCGCCAGTGAAGTAGGCTTTCCCGACCGACTGCTGCCACATCTCACGATCGGGATTATAGCCCCGGTTGATCACCTGAATACCGCCATCATCCATTGGGCTGTAATTAGCAGTAACCTTCTCTAAGCCCTGCTCAAACCGATGGTCGAGGCGCGCGATTTCATACCATGTTCCGAGGAAGCGTTGTGCATCAAAAGGCGTGACGACGGTAACGCCAGGAGGTGGGGTAGGGGAACTGCAGGTAACCACTAAAAACGCGGCTGTCACCGCGGCGATAACAGGCAAAATGCGCATAGGAGTTTCCTTACTGTTTTTTGTTAAGTGTAGATGACGGCAAGGAAAATGTGGTTTTTGTGCGGTGTGTTTCGCCGGGTAAGCGCAGCGCTACCCGGCAATGTTTTACTGCAGCGCGTCGAGGATACGGTATGCCGCCTCAACTCGCGCCGGGTTCGGATAGCTTTTATTCGCCAGCATCACAATGCCGAGCTGCTTTTCAGGAATAAAGGCCACATAGCTGCCAAACCCGCCGGTGGAGCCCGTTTTGTGCACCCATGAGGCCTTAACCGGGGGAACGGGTGGACTCACTTCTCTCGCAGGCAACGGTGCCAGCGCCACCTTGTTATCACTGCCTCCGACGACGGTTTTGGCATCGACCGGCCAGTTAAGCATCTCCCAACCTAACCCCTGATACATGGCACCCACGCGCCAGTAGCGAGACTGCGCCAGCGTAATGCCTTGCTTCAGGGACGAATCCTGCAGTGCGTCAGGGGCCATATTGGCCATCACCCAGCTCGCCATATCCTGCACGTTGGTTTTCACGCCATATGCCTCTGCGTCCAGCATGCCCGGTGAAACGTGGACCGCTTTACCGTCACGATATCCCCAGGCGTAATGCGTCTCCTCCGCTTTCGGGACGTTTATCCAGGTATGATCCAGCTTGAGCGGCTTAAAGACCCGCGTCGTCATGGCCTGCTCATAGCTCATGCCGGAAGGTTTGACCGCCAGCGCGCCAAAAAGACCGATGCTGGAGTTGGCGTAAAGACGCGTTGTGCCCGGCTTCCACTGAGGCTGCCAGTTTTGATAGAAGCGCAGCAGGGAAGCGTTATCTGTGACCTCATCGGGCACCTGTAAAGGCAGGCCACCGGCGGTGTAGGTTGCCAGATCCAGCATGCGAATCCCTTGCCACTGCTTGCCGGTCAGATCAGGCCAATATTTGGTTACCGGATCGCCCAGCGAAATTTCGCCGCGGGCAATAGCATCGCCCCCCAGCACGCCGGTGAAGGTTTTACTTATAGAGCCCAGCTCGAACAGGGTTTGCGGGGTGACGGGTTTGTTCGCCGCGATATCGGCCTTTCCAAAGGTAAAGTAATGTGGCTGGCCCTGATAAATCACGGCCACCGCCATGCCTGGAATACCCTGCGCTTTCATCAGGGGCGTAACGTTGCGTTCTACCACGTCAGCCAGCTGTTTTTCCGACATCGGCGCGGCGAGTACAGAGCAGGATGTGCTGAGCAGCAGGGCGCAGCAAAGGAATTTTTTCATCATCAATTATCTTCCATAATAGCAGGTCAAGGGAGTGTCCGGGCCCGGCAGACCGCTGTAGTCTGTTGGATTTGACTATGGCTGACAAACGGTTAAATTTAGCATGAGCTGTTAATTTTTCTAACGGATGGAACAATGACCCGCAGCTATCTTCCGCTTAATTCGCTTCGCGCCTTCGAAGCGGCCGCCCGGCACCTCAGTTTTACGCATGCCGCGATAGAGCTGAACGTCACCCATTCCGCCATCAGCCAGCACGTTAAGGCGCTGGAGCAGCATCTGAATTGCCAGCTGTTTGTCCGCGTCTCGCGCGGCCTGATGCTGACAACCGAGGGGGAAAATCTGCTGCCGGTGCTGAATGATTCATTCGATCGTATCGCCGGAATGCTGGATCGCTTTGCCAGCCAGCGCGCTCAGGAGAAGCTAAAAATTGGCGTAGTAGGGACTTTCGCCACGGGTATCCTGTTCTCTCAGCTCGCGGACTTTCGCCGCTGTTATCCGCATATCGATCTTCACCTTTCCACCCATAACAACCGCGTCGATCCGGCTGCTGAAGGGCTTGATTATACGATCCGCTACGGCGGTGGGGCGTGGCACGGCACCGAGGCGCAATTCCTGTGCCCTGCGCCGCTGGCGCCGCTTTGCTCGCCCGAAATCGCCGCCGTGCTCCAGTCTCCGGCCGACATCCTGAAGTTTACCCTGCTGCGCTCTTACCGACGCGACGAATGGTCGGCGTGGATGCAGGCGGCAGGCGAGCATCCTCCGTCGCCAACGCACCGGGTGATGGTGTTTGATTCGTCTGTCACCATGCTGGAAGCCGCACAGGCAGGTATGGGCATTGCCATTGCGCCTGTCGATATGTTTACCCATTTGCTGAACAGCGAGCGCATCGTGCAGCCGTTTACAACGCAAATTGATCTGGGCAGTTATTGGTTAACGAGACTGCAGTCGCGGGCTGAAACGTCCGCAATGCGTGAATTTGCCCAGTGGCTGGTGGCAAAGATGCAGAGATAAAAGGCCCGCCGGATGGCGGGCCAGAAGCGTCAGATAGTGACAACGGCAATCAGCGTCACCACGGTCAGGATGGTTGCCAGCCCGTAGAACACCCATTTACCGCTCGGCACATGGATTTTCAGGTCATGCATCGCATGGTGAATGCGGTGCAGGCCGCACCACAGTGGCAGGACGATCATCAGGAAGATGAACACGCGGCCAATAAAGCTGCTCGCAAACGCCAGCACGCGCTCGTAGCTCAGCGCATCGCCCGGAAACAGCCCCAGCGGCAGCATAATGCCGACCAGCAGGATGATCACCGGGGCGATGATGGCACTCCACATGCCGCCTGCGCCAAACAGGCCCCAGAAGACCGGCTCGTCAGAACGTTTTGGATTTGGATTGATCACAGTAGTCTCCTTACCAGAACAGTGCGACAAACAGAATGACAACCGTGACCAGGATCGTCACTGCCCATAGCCCTTTAATGACTGGCTCCGGCCCCATTTTTTCGTCTTTAATGATGATGTTTGCCGCTTTTGGCGCCAGCTCAAACCAGGTTTTGGTATGAAGTAGCGCCGCCGCGAGCGCGATCAGGTTCAGAACCACGATGATTGGGTTTTGCAGGAAACCGACAAAGTTCGCCCAGGTTTCCGGCCCGTGTTTAAGGGCAAAAACGCCATACATTAACTCAAGGCTGAACCAGACCGCCGGGACCGCCGTGCCTTCACGCAGCATATAGAAGCGATAAAACGGCAGGTTTTTCCACCAGGTGGACGGCACAGGCCGCACGTAGGCTTTGCGTTTAGTCGTCATCATGCACTCCTTAGCGTGGTTTCAGGGTAGCGATAAGAAAGTCTTTCGAGCTTTCCACTTTACCCTGCTGAATTGCGGCGGCCGGGTCGACGTGCTTCGGACAGACTTCGGAGCAGTAGCCCACAAACGTACAGGTCCAGACGCCGTTCTGGCCGTTTAGCTGCGCCATACGTTCTTTTTTGCCGTGGTCGCGGCTGTCTTCGTTATAGCGGTGCGCCAGGGTAATGGCGGCCGGGCCGATGAACTCCGGGTTCAGGCCAAACTGAGGACAGGCGGCGTAACACAGGCCGCAGTTGATGCAGCCGGAGAACTGATGGTATTTCGCCATCTGCGCCGGCGTCTGGGTGTTCGGACCCTGGTCCGGCGTGCGCGGGTTGCCGATGATGTACGGCTTAATCGCTTCCAGGCTTTCGATAAAGTGGGTCATATCGACCACCAGATCGCGCTCGATTGGGAAGTTGCCCAGCGCTTCAACCTTAATGCCTTTGGTGTAGTCACGCAGGAAGGTTTTACAGGCCAGCTTCGGCACCTTGTTGACCATCATGCCGCAGGAGCCGCAGATCGCCATGCGGCAGGACCAGCGGTAGCTCAGGTCCGGCGCCAGGTTGTCTTTGATATAGCCGAGCGCATCCAGGAGGGAGGTTTGCTCGTCATAAGGCACTTCGTAGAAAGCGCTGTGGGGGGCGGTATCCACTTCCGGGTTGTAGCGCACCACTTCAACTTTCAATTTTTGCATCTCAGCCATTCGCCTTCTCCTTCTTCTCGGCGGCTTCTGCTTCTGCGCCATACACGCGTTTAGCCGGTGGCAGCGTGGTGATTTTCACGTCGCTGTAGTCCAGACGCGTGGTGCCATCCGCATCGCGCCAGGCGAGAGTGTGTTTCAGGAAATTGACGTCGTCACGTTCGGTGCAGCCTTCGTCCAGACGCTGGTGGGCGCCGCGAGACTCTTTACGCGCCAGCGCAGAGTGCGCCATACATTCCGCGACGTTCAGGCCGTGGCCAAGCTCAATGGTATAGAGCAGGTCGGTGTTGAAGACGCTGGAGGTATCAGTGATGCGCACGCGCTTGAAGCGCTCCTGAAGCTCCGCCAGCTTGTCGACGGTTTTCTGCATCAGTTCCGGCGTACGGTAGATACCGCAGCCTTCTTCCATCGACAGGCCCATCTCGTCGCGGATCTTCGACCAGTTCTCGTTACCTTCCTGGTTCACCAGATCCTTCAGGCGTTTTTCAACGTCTGTGACCTGCGCATCCAGCGCCGCACCGTTTGCTTCGCCTGCGGTCGCCGCACGCTCCATGGCGCGCTCGCCCGCCATGCGGCCAAAGACGACCAGCTCTGCCAGCGAGTTAGAGCCCAGACGGTTGGCGCCGTGCAGGCCGACGGAGGAACACTCGCCCACCGCGAAAAGCCCTTTAATGCGGGTTTCACACTGCTGGTCGGTTTCAATCCCGCCCATGGTGTAGTGCGCGGTTGGGCGTACCGGTATCGGCTCTTTCACCGGGTCGACGCCCACGTAGGCTTTTGCCAGTTCGCAGATAAACGGCAGACGCTCCAGCAGTTTCTTCTCGCCCAGGTGACGCAGGTCGAGATAGACCACGTCGCCGCGCGGCGTTGAGATGGTGTTGCCCTTGCGCCACTCGTGCCAGAAGGCCTGAGAAACTTTGTCGCGCGGGCCGAGCTCCATGTATTTGTTCTTCGGCTCGCCGAGCGGGGTTTCCGGGCCCATGCCGTAATCCTGCAGATAACGGTAGCCGTTTTTGTTGACCAGAATACCGCCTTCACCGCGGCAGCCTTCCGTCATCAAAATGCCGGAGCCCGGCAGGCCGGTTGGGTGATACTGCACAAACTCCATATCGCGCAGCGGCACGCCGTGGCTCAGCGCCATGCCCATCCCGTCGCCGGTGACGATGCCGCCGTTGGTGTTGTAGCGATAGACGCGACCCGCACCGCCCGTTGCCATCACCACCGCATTGGCGCGGATCTGGACGAGCGTGCCTTCCATCATATTCATCGCCACCAGGCCACGTGCATGACCGTCGTCGACCAGAATGTCGAGGACAAAATGTTCATCGAAGCGCTGAATTTGTGGGAACTGAAGGGAGGTCTGGAAGAGGGTGTGCAGCATGTGGAAGCCGGTCTTATCGGCGGCGAACCAGGTGCGTTCGATTTTCATGCCACCGAAGCGGCGGACGTTAACGCTGCCGTCCGGGCGGCGGCTCCACGGACATCCCCACTGCTCGAGCTGGGTCATCTCCGTTGGGCAATGGTGCACGAAGTAGTCAACGACATCCTGTTCGCAAAGCCAGTCGCCCCCTGCAACCGTGTCGTGGAAATGGTATTCGAAGCTGTCATGATCCTGCGCGACGGCGGCGGATCCTCCTTCTGCTGCCACCGTGTGGCTGCGCATCGGATAGACTTTTGAAATCAATGCGATTTTAGCGTTCGGATTGGCTTGTGCCGCAGCAATTGCAGCGCGTAATCCAGCCCCGCCAGCGCCTATTACGGCAAGATCGGCTTGAAAAGTTTGCACGACATTCCTCCAGATTTTTGTTTTCCCGCAATGCGATGAACTAAAGGACGTTCACCTGCCCGAACGGGCGATTGCGGAAGCGATTCCACTGCTCCTTTATGGGTATAACAGTATAACCGCGTAGATGTGAGGGAAATTTGACGTGTTCGATTTTTTTGCTGTTCTGTGCGGTGATTTATCATCGTGATTGATGAATTGCATCACAGAATAATCCACATAAATGAAATACGCGTTTTTACTGCGCAAAATTTGTCTCTGCCACTGCTAACGAGTAGACTTCGTGCCCTTGTCTGAAATCGGAGAAAAACTCATGAGCGAAACGGCCACCTGGCAGCCGAGCGCATCCATCCCAAATCTGTTAAAACGCGCCGCAATTATGACGGAGATCCGCCGTTTCTTTGCCGACCGCGGCGTCCTGGAGGTGGAAACCCCGTGCATGAGTCAGGCAACGGTAACGGATATTCATCTGGTCCCGTTTGAAACCCGTTTTGTTGGCCCAGGCCACTCCCAGGGCATGAATCTGTATCTGATGACCAGCCCGGAATATCACATGAAGCGCCTGCTGGCGGCGGGGTGTGGTCCGGTGTATCAGCTGTGCCGCAGCTTCCGTAATGAAGAGATGGGGCGTCACCACAACCCGGAATTCACCATGCTGGAGTGGTACCGCCCGCACTATGATATGTACCGCCTGATGAATGAGGTGGACGATCTGCTGCAGCAGGTACTGGACTGCTCAGAAGCCGAAACGCTCTCCTATCAGCAGGCCTTCCAGCGCCATCTGGAAATCGATCCGCTGTCGGCGGACAAAGCCCAGCTGCGTGAAGTGGCGGCAAAACTGGATCTGAGCAACGTGGCGGATACCGAAGAGGATCGCGACACGCTGCTGCAGCTGCTGTTCACCTTCGGCGTGGAACCGCAGATTGGCAAAGATCGCCCGACGTTTGTCTATCACTTCCCGGCAAGCCAGGCGTCTCTGGCGCAGATCAGCACCGAAGATCACCGCGTGGCAGAGCGTTTTGAGGTTTACTACAAAGGCATCGAGCTGGCGAACGGCTTCCACGAGCTGACCGACGCGCGCGAACAGCAGCAGCGTTTCGAGCAGGACAACCGTAAGCGCGCCGCGCGCGGTCTGCCGCAGCAGCCGATTGATGTTAACTTGCTGGAAGCGTTAAAAGCAGGCCTGCCGGATTGCTCCGGCGTGGCGCTGGGCGTGGATCGTCTGGTCATGCTGGCGCTGGGCGCCGAGCAACTGGGCGATGTGATTGCCTTTACGGTCGATCGCGCCTAAAGAATGGCCGGGTGGCGCTGTCGCTTACCCGGCATATAGTACCTGTGGCAATATTCCTTTCCATTTCTTCTCCGCAACATTAAAAACTGCCATTTTCTCTGTACACGGGTCTTTTTCTTAAATTGCCTCGTATAGCCACAATATTAGTCTGGTCATCTGCTACCATCCGCGCAGTTTAATTCCTCTTCGGATGGTTATATGTCCCAGTCACTCAAAAAGATGACCCTCACCGGGCTCATTCTGATGATTTTTACGTCAGTTTTTGGCTTTGCCAACAGCCCGTCGGCTTTCTATCTGATGGGCTACAGCGCGACGCCGTTTTATATCGTTTCTGCTCTGTTCTTCTTTATCCCGTTTGCGCTGATGATGGCGGAGATGGGCTCGGCTTACCGGAAAGAAGAGGGCGGTATCTATTCATGGATGAACAACAGCATCGGCCCGCGCTACGCGTTTATCGGCACGTTTATGTGGTTCTCCTCCTACGTCGTCTGGATGGTCAGCACGGCGGCCAAAGTCTGGGTGCCGTTCTCCACGTTTCTTTTCGGCGCGGATAAAACGCAGGTCTGGTCTTTAGCCGGGCTGAGCTCCACGCAGGTGGTCGGGATTCTGGCGGTGTGCTGGATGGTGGTGGTGACGCTGGTGGCGTCAAAAGGCATCAACAAAATTGCCCGGATCACCGCCGTTGGCGGTATTTCCGTGATGTGCCTGAATCTGGTGCTGCTGCTGGTGAGTATCGCCATTCTGTGCCTGAACGGCGGACACTTCGCGCAGGAGGTGAACTTCGTTTCATCGCCTAATCCGGGCTATCAGTCCGGGCTGGCCATGCTCTCCTTCGTGGTATTTGCCATTTTTGCCTACGGCGGTATTGAAGCGGTAGGTGGGCTGGTCGATAAGACCGAGAACCCGGAAAAAAACTTTGCCAAAGGGATTATTTTTGCCGCCATCGTCATCTCCATCGGCTATTCGCTGGCGATTTTCCTCTGGGGCGTTAGCACTAACTGGCAGCAGGTGTTGAGTAACAATACCACTAACCTCGGGAACATCACCTACGTGCTGATGAAAAGCCTGGGAATGACGCTGGGTAACGCCATGCACCTGACGCCGGAAGCATCGGCCACCATGGGGATCTGGTTTGCGCGCATTACCGGCCTGTCGATGTTCCTTGCCTATACCGGCGCGTTCTTCACGCTAATCTATTCGCCGCTGAAAGCAATCATCCAGGGTACGCCAAAAGCGCTGTGGCCGGCACGCATGACGCAGCTCAATACCGCAGGCATGCCTGCCAACGCCATGTGGATGCAGTGTCTGCTGGTGTGCGTGTTCATTCTGCTGGTGTCATTTGGCGGTGATACCGCGTCTGCGTTCTATAACAAGCTGACCCTGATGGCGAACGTGTCGATGACGCTGCCGTACCTGTTCCTGACGCTGGCGTTCCCGTTCTTTAAGGCGAAGCGGGATCTTGAGCGTCCGTTTGTGATCTTCAAAACCCGCGCGGCAACGCTGCTGGCGACCACGGTGGTGGTGCTGGTCGTGGCGTTTGCCAACATCTTTACCGTTATTCAGCCCGTGGTTGAGGCGAACGACTGGAACAGCGCGCTGTGGATGGTCGGTGGGCCAGTCTTCTTCTCGCTACTGGCGATGGGAATTTATGAGAATTACCGCCGGCGCTCAATGGCGTACGTCACGGAAGTGGCGTAGCGGTAAAATGCCCCCCCCGAAAGGGAGGGGAGAACGATTACAGACTTCCCGCCGGGCGCGATCTTGCCGCCGACGTGAGCGTTTTACCCATCTTGCGTCCGTCCATGCTTTCCAGACGCATCTGGAACGGTGGGAACGGCATATCAATACCATGCTCGCGGAAGCCCGCCAGAATTAGCTGGTGGATCTCATGGCGCAGCGGCATGCGGTGCCCCATTTCGGCGGCGTAGATACGCAGTTCGAAAATCTGGATCCCCTGCTGTAAATCAACCAGGAATACTTCCGGCGCAGGGTTATCGAGCACCAGCGTACAGCGTTCAGCGGCGGTGTAGAGGATCTGCGTGACCTCTTCACTGTTGGCATCCGACGGCGCCGGTACCGTCAGCACCACGCGCGTAACGGAGTCCGACAGGGACCAGTTGATAAACTGCTCGGTAATAAATGCCTTGTTCGGCACGATGATCTCTTTACGGTCCCAGTCGCTGATCGTGGTGGCGCGGGTGTTGATCTTCGTTACGCTCCCGGTCAGATCGCGGATCGTCACCGTATCGCCAATGCGAATCGGCTTTTCAAACAGGATGATCAGGCCGGATACAAAGTTAGCGAAAATCTCCTGCATGCCAAAGCCAAGGCCAAACGTCAGCGCGGCCACCAGCCACTGCAGTTTAGACCACTCAATACCAATCATTGAGAACCCGACCATTCCACCAAACAGCAGTATCAGGTATTTCGTAATGGTCGTAATGGCGTATCCCGTGCCGGGGGTTAAATCCAGATGCTGCAGCAGCGCCAGCTCCAGCAGTGCCGGGAAGTTACGCACCAGCTGGGTGGTGATGATCAGCACCAGAATCGCAATCAGCACCGCGCCTAAGGTGATCGGCTCCAGGCTTTCAACGCCCTGCACCGTGGACGTCACGTCCCACAGAGAGATGTTCTCCAGGAAGCCAAACGCGGAATGAATTTCCGACCACAGGAAGATCACCGACAGAAGGGCAATCAGCATCAGGAGGGAGCGCACCAGGCGCAGAGACTGGGTACTGATGGCATCCAGATCCAGTTCGACCTCGTCCGCATCCATCGTGCCTTCCGTGCTGTTGACATGGGTTGGCTCTTCCTCGCCACGGGCACGCTGAGCGAGGATCTCTGCCCGGCGATGCTTGGCGCGGTCAAAGGCCAGACGGCGGCGCTGGATCAGCATCCCGCGCCGGATCACGTGATACACCACCAGCAGCAGGAACCAGATCGCCACCGACGTTTCTAGTCGCGCCAGCAGCGCCTGCGAGGTTGCCAGGTAACCTACCGCCGCTGCCAGCATCGCAATCAGAGGAGCGCTCAGCAGCAAATTCCAGAGCAGCCGGTTGAACATGTTGTCGCCGCTGCCGGATTTATCCAGATAGAGCGGTATCCCCGCGCGTTTCAGGCTGAGCGTGACGATGGCCAGCGCGCCGCAGATCAGCATAAAGCAGAGGCGCCCCAGCGAGCCTGAGAATTCCCGGTCGTTGAGATTATCAAACATGATCAGCGCCATTATCAGCGGCACAATCAGCCCGATGCTCATCAGGTAATAGCGCATGGCGCGCGCCACGCGGTTACGAGGCCAGCCAAAGTGGGCGATGAACAGGCCGTTAGGCCGCGCGAACGTCGCGCAAATCATCACCACCCACAGCAACGGTACCGTGGCGGTGACACCATCGCCAATGGCGACCGCGAGCGGATAGGGCCAGGCTTCCCGCAGGCCATAGCCAAGCGTCATCCACAGCACCGGTAGCGGAGACGCGACGAGAATCGACCAGAACACGGTGCGCAGCGTCAGCCAGAAGTGATCCTGAGTGACTTTCCCCACCCGCGCGCTGGAACGCTCCAGGAAGCGGGTGAAATGTCTGCGCGAATAAATGCTGAAGCCCACCAGAACCAACGCGCCCAGCAGCGGGAAAATCGTCTCTTTACTGGTCAGCATCATCACGCTGGCCTGTCCGAGCTGGCTAAAGGTGTCGAGGGAAATCAGGCGGCGCAGATCCTGAACGATCTCAATTGGCCACGAGAAGGTCATTGGACGTACGTCGGATGTCCAGAAGAGATAACGGTGCGTAGCCTCGTTCACCTCTTTCAGCGCGTCTTCCAGCTGGCTGTTAGAGACCTTGAGCTTAGTCAGTTCCAGAATCAGCGTATCCCCGCCCTGCAGCAGGGAGTTCAGCAGTTCGCGCTGGGTGCGCAGCTGGGCTTCCAGAATACGGTTTTGCTCGCTGGTCAGAGGTTGTCCGTCAGCCTGACGGATCTGGCGTATTTGCGGCTGCTTATTGAGAAGATCTTCAAAGTGCAGTCGCTGCACGCGCAGCTGGGCCATCTCGGTATCCAGCTGCTGCGGTTTCGGCATTTCCGGCAGGCGCGCGACCTGGGCGCGTAACGCTTCGCCCAGCAGGTTTGATGACCCGAGCCACTGGGACTGCTCGCGCAGGGTGTTGAGCGCCTGGCGCACCTGCAGGGTTTGATTCGTCGCCTGACGCTGCTGGGAGGCAACCAGATCCATACGCTGCGCCTGCTGATTCAGGGCGGCAGAAAGCTCGCGGTTGACCTTAAACTGATCGACGATACCTTCCGGCAGATTGGCGCTGTTTTCCGCCAGCAGCTCGGTGCTTTCAAGCGCTCGCTCGGCTTCGCGCTGGCGCTGGCTGTTAAGCAAATTACGCAGGGCCTGAAGGTACGCATCCAACTGCTCGCTCTGCTTCTGAGCGAGTTCAGAGCGCATCCGCGCCAGCTCCTGGCGGTTGTTGGCGGAAAGCTGCGCCAGCTCCAGCTCATCCACAAGGGCCTTCAGACGGGCAGATTCCGCCTGCAGACCCAGATTTTGCGCCTGAGCCTGCGGCGTGTTGCCGCTTTGCGTACCCACGCGGCGCTCAACGTCGTTAAGCTGGCGGCGGGCGTCGGTTTGCTGCTGCGGAAGCTGGCTGAGGGAGTCGGCAATTTCACGCGCTCGCTCCTGCTCCTGCTGAGCCTGGCGGCTCTTTTCCAGGAGCTGGCTGCTGACCTGCAGGATTTCCTGGTTCAGGGCGTCGGTGGTCATGCCTTCCGGCACTTCGCGGGGCTCATCGCGCAGATTAGCGAGCTGCGCGCGCAGCGTTTGCGAGAGTTTAGGGAAGTTGTCGATAACCTGCTGATACTGCTGAGCGCGCTCAAGCGAGCCTTTCCGCTCTTCAAGCGCGTTCAGTGCGGACTGGAGTGACTCAACGGTCTCTGGCTGAGCGGGTTTAGCCGCTTTCGCCTGCTCCAGCTCCTGGGTTATCTGTTTGGCGTCGGGGGCTGTCGCTGCGTACGCCCCCATGCTGAGGCACCAGGCCATCAGTAGAACGATAATCGGGCGCACGTCAGCGATCCTTCTTTTGTTAGCCTTCGTCTTTTTTGTCGTCAACCAGCGGGCTGGCGTCGTGCTCGGCGTCGATCTCTTCTTGCGGCAGCGGAGCAGGTTCTGCATCCGGCGTCACGAAGGTTTCGGTAGAGACCGCCAGCGGCTGACCCAGTTTGGTGACCGACAGGCTTTCGAGCTGCTCAGCCAGCTTCACTTTGCCCGGCGCAAACAGGTTGATGACGGTAGAGCCCAGCTTGAAGCGACCCATTTCCTGGCCTTTCAGCAGGGCGACAGAGCCTTCTTCTTCACCGGCAGGCCACGTCCAGCGCTTGATCACGCCTTCACGCGGCGGGGTAATGGTGCCAGCCCAGACGGTTTCGATGCTGCCGACAATGGTCGCGCCAACAAGAATCTGCGCCATAGGGCCGAATTCAGTATCGAACAGGCAGATGACGCGTTCGTTACGGGCAAACAGGTTCGGTACGTTTTGCGCGGTCAGGTGGTTCACGGAGAACAGATCGCCCGGCACGTAGATCATCTCACGCAGGATACCATTACACGGCATGTGTACGCGGTGGTAGTCGCGCGGTGACAGATAGGTGGTGGCAAAGGTGCCGTTGCGGAACAGGTCCGCCATCAGGTAATTGCCCGCCAGCAGCGCTTCCAGGCTGTAGTTATGGCCTTTCGCCTGCAGGATTTTGTCGTCTTCGATGTTACCCAACTGGCTGATCACGCCGTCTGCTGGCATCACCAGGACGTTAGGGTCGGTGTTCAGCGGGCGCACTTCGTCGCGCAGCGGGCGCACGAAAAACTCGTTGAACGTGCGGTAGCTGGCGGTGTCCGGCTTCTGCGCTTCTTTCATGTCGACCTTGTAATACTTAACGAAAAGGTCGATGACCAGTTTGGTCAGCCAGCCCGCGCGTTTGCTTGCGCCCCAGCCCGCCAGGCGAGTGAGCCACAGTTTTGGCAGAATGTATTGAAGCGAAAGTTTAAATGCGTTTAACAAGGTAGCCTCCAGGCCATTGTTTTGTCGTTCCTGATCCGGCAGTAAGCCGCCGGAACCTGAAAAAAGGGGACGATTTTAGCGATGCTTAGCTTAGTTGTCAGTTATCAGAATCAGAAAAGTTTTTACGCGTTTTTACCTGATCCATGCTCTCAAGAATGCGGTGGTAATTCTCGAAGCGGGTCTCCGCGATTTCACCTTTCTCAACCGCTTCGCGGATAGCGCAGCCTGGATCGTTATCGTGTTTGCAGTCGCGGTATTTGCAAGCGCCTAAATAATCATGGAATTCGACAAATCCATTAAAGATTTGTTCCGGCTCAAGATGCCATAAACCGAATTCACGCACGCCCGGTGAGTCGATCACATCGCCGCCGTGAGGGAAATGATAGAGACGTGAGGCGGTGGTGGTGTGCTGGCCCAGACCCGAGACGTCAGACACATCGTTAGTGAGGATCTCCTGCTGGAGGCCGAGAAGGTTGTTTAGCAGGCTCGATTTCCCCACGCCGGACTGACCCGCAAAGATGCTGATGCGATCGGTAAGCGCCTCTTCCAGCGGTTTCAGTCCGTCTTTGGTGTAGCTGGACACCATCAGAACGCGGTAGCCAATCTTGCGGTAGATATCCATCTGCTCATTAACGAAAGCCATGCCTTCGTCATCCAGCAGATCGATTTTGTTCAGCACGATAATCGGTTCAACCTGCAGCGTTTCACAGGCGACAAGGTATCGGTCGATAATATTGAGCGAAAGTTCGGGCAAAATCGCCGATACGATGACAATCTGGTTAATGTTGGCGGCTATCGGCTTCACCCCGTCGTAAAAATCGGGACGGGTTAACACGGACGTACGCTCATGGACCGCTTCAACGATACCTTTTACCGTAACGCCCTCTGCCGCCTCTTTACCCGGTCGCCAGACGACGCGGTCGCCGGTCACCAGAGAACGAATGGTCCGGCGAATGTTACAGCGGTGGATTTCGCCATCGGCGGATTCCACGTCGGCGTGCATACCGAAACGGCTGATGACTACGCCTTCCGTTGGTTCGCCAAACAGGTTGTCGTCGTAATCGACCTTCTCCGAAGTGGTTTTAAGACGGCGCTGATGATTGGCATTCACGCGGCGCTGCTGCCCTTTGGAGAGTTTATTTTTACTCAATCGCACTGGCTCCTGGTCGCCCGTAAGGGGCAAAACCTCTATGATACACTCTAATTAATACTAGTTAACCTGCTACTGCCGGTTATGCGAGAAGGGTGGAAAATAACATGAGCGCGGATGAAAACAACCTGATTTGGATCGATCTCGAAATGACCGGGCTGGATCCCGAGCGCGATCGCATTATTGAGATTGCAACTCTGGTGACCGATGCCAACCTGAATATCCTTGCCGAAGGGCCAACGATTGCGGTGCATCAGTCCGACGACCAGCTTGCGCTGATGGATGAGTGGAACGTGCGTACCCACACCGGCAGCGGTCTTGTCGAGCGCGTGAAGGCGAGCACGCTGGGCGATCGCGAGGCGGAACTGGCGACGCTCGAATTTCTGAAGCAGTGGGTACCAGCGGGTAAATCGCCGATCTGCGGGAACAGCATCGGTCAGGATCGTCGTTTCCTCTTCAAGTACATGCCGGAGCTGGAGTCTTACTTCCATTACCGCTATCTGGACGTGAGCACCCTGAAAGAGCTGGCGCGCCGCTGGAAACCTGAAATTCTGGACGGCTTTAAAAAACAGGGTACGCACCAGGCGATGGACGATATCCGCGAGTCCGTGGCGGAACTCGCGTACTACCGCGAAAACTTTATTAAGCTGTGATTTTGAGATCCGGCACCTTGCGTGGCTGGGTTTTTGTCGTTAAATTGTTCAGATTGCCGATTAAATAAGCACTTGAACTGAATTTCGAAAAAATCACTTTAAGGGGGGTTGCAGCTAAAAGGATTTCTCGTATAATGCGCCTCCCGTAACGACAGAGAATTACACGTTACGACAGCAACAAAAGCAGTACAGATTTGCGGGAATAGCTCAGTTGGTAGAGCACGACCTTGCCAAGGTCGGGGTCGCGAGTTCGAGTCTCGTTTCCCGCTCCAAAATTTGAAGGTGCTTCTAAAGCACGGACCACCCAAGCGGGAATAGCTCAGTTGGTAGAGCACGACCTTGCCAAGGTCGGGGTCGCGAGTTCGAGTCTCGTTTCCCGCTCCAA